>JAJZNK010000052.1 GCA_021811735.1 Nanobdellota archaeon
TGATCATAGTCATCGTAGCAGTAATCCTCTACAGTATGGGTATCTTCAGCCCATCCTCGTCCATAACAACATCCTCCTCAGGCTTCTCCCCGTTCATAGTGTCATCAGCAGTATGCAGCCAGGCAGGACTAAGCATAGCAGTAACAGCAGGAGGCTTACCAAATAATGCCGTTTCAGCAACTCTATCAAGGATATTCATCCAATCCAATACGGGAACTACAGCAATGACAGGAAAAGAGTACAACATAACACCAGTAACGTTAGCATCAGGCCATTCCACAGTCATAACAGTACCAGGAGTGGCATGCATCTCCACTGGCATCAAGTTCTCCCTATCATCCAAGCTCCAGTATAGCTATTCAACAGCAGTCGGCAGCGTAGCAGCCAATGCGACAGGGACTATAGCAGGAACCACATCCTCTCCATCCATAACAAACTACGTTCCATTGACTATAACCTCCTCTACAGCCACTCCTTCACCCTTCCAGCAGATGATAATAGTAAACATGAACACTTACAGCTCGTACGCCTCATCCAACCTGGAAAACATAGAATTCACCTATCCAAACGGCACAATAATACCAAGCTGGAGGGAAAACGGCACTTCCAATGCCCAGACAGTCGTTTACTGGCTCAAGTTAGGTAGTTTCACCAGCCTAACGGTCCATATGGACTTCTTCCCCACAGGCGACAATGTCCTTAACCCTGTAAACACCGGCGAGGCTCCACAACTTTCCGGCACATATGCACAGTACGACAATGGAGTTAATGTATTCAATTATTACACAAATTTCGCAGGCACGAGTTTGCCGAGCGGATGGACATATATTTCTCAAGGAGGTTCTACCTATTCTGTAAATAATGGTATAACTTTTAACACAGTAAATAGTAATCCTTCCGGAGGTATTTTTTCATCTGTTTTAATATCTTCTCCGATAGTGATTGACGCGATGCAAAGTTTAGGCAATAATGCTGAGGAGTGGGTGGGGGCAGAGCTCAATTCATTTGCATTTGCAGGTGCGACAGCTTCGAGCATACCTGGTGCTCCAGGGTGGGGAATAGGAGTAGTAAGTGGTTCTAATCCTGGCGATATTACTTCCTGGTCCGCTACCAGTGCTGTAAATCCTCCAGCGCCTTCAACATCTTATGTTATTACTGGTTATTATGTTTCAGGAAGTTTAAATATTCTTGTTAACTATACAAGTAAAACAACAACATCTTCAACGTTTTCTGGTTCCAATCCTCTTGCGATTTGGACATACTCAATTACAACAAATACAGTGTTCACACGGTGGATTCGTACTCGTGAATATCCTCCAAATGGAGTCATGCCTTCCATTGCGTTCGGAAGCATTTCTTAGAGTTTTTAGTAATAGTTTGCGTAAACAACCACTATAAAGCAGTATGAATCGAAAAAATAACTTTAATAACGGTTAAAAATGTGCCTGTCATCATAATAAGAATTTTGCCTATAGAAAGAGCTTAAAATAAAATGTTTGTTTATAATATATCATGAAACCTTCGGAGATACTGAAATATTATCTAAATGATGAGGTAATAAATAGACTCCTAAATGTTACGGATAGAGAATGCGCGGCCAGGTATTATGACAAATTCGGTAAAAGGCCTATGTTTTTTCAGTATCCAAGCGACATAGAAAATCTAATCCGCGGAGGAGCCACAAGTTTTCATGTTAGCGAAGAGCGATGGATTAACCCTCTCCTTCTCGGTAAAGAACTAGCAAAAGGTGAGTTGACAGATATGCGTAAGGGTTGGGATTTAGTCATAGATATAGACTGTAAAATTCTTGATATCTCAAAAATATTCGCAAAGATGCTACTTGACAAGTTAGCAAGAGAAGGTTTGTCGAGTTTATCAGTAAAGTTCAGCGGGGGTAGCGGGTTTCATATAATGGTTCCATATGAATCTTTTCCTTCTTCTATAAATGGTGAGAGCACGAAGAAACTATTCCCGGATGCACCGATGGTAATATCTCTTTTCCTAAAGAACGAATTAGAGAGCGAATTAGGAGGGGAATTAAGGAATTATGGTCTTGATAAAATATCAAAAATGCTTCGTATCGACAAAAACCAGTTTTATCAAGAAGGTAAGTTAGATCCATACTCCATAATAGACATAGATACCGTACTTATATCAGAGCGACACATGTTCAGAATGCAATATTCCTTAAATGAGAAAAAATGGTTGGCGTCGGTTCCATTAGAAAAGAATAAGGTGATTGATTTTGATATCGAGCAAGCCACGCCGGGTAAAATTGATACTAGGCTGGACTTTTTCAATATGCCTCAAAAGAAGAACGAAGCTTCATCGCTGTTTATACGAGCCTACGATGCTTTTAAGGAAGCCCCAAAACAAGAGGTTAAAACTGAGAAAAGTTTTACACCAATAAATTTGCCACTAGATATGAACAAATTGCCACCATGCATCCAAACAATATCTAACGGGTTATCGGATGGAAGAAAGCGTAGTGTATTCATACTTATAAATTTTTTAAGGAATATTGGCAGGACAAAGGAAGAGGTAATGGGTTTTCTGTTGGAATGGAATAAGAAGAATAACCCTCCTTTAAAAGAGAATCTTATAATACCTCAAGTAGAATATGCATTTTCCGGCAAATCATACCCTCCTCCGAATTGTGATTCAAAAGGTTATTATAAATTCTTTAATGTATGTTTCCCTGACCAAACCTGCAAACTTATAAAAAATCCGCTTTCTTATTATGTAAGGTTGAATTCAAAGCATCATAAAAAATCAAAGTAGTTTGTCTTTATGAAAGTGTAAAGAGTTTTCACGTCTTTGAAATACATATCTCCTAAGTCCACAAGTTTTGGGTTGTTTACGCCTATAAATTTTATCCCAGCGTTTTTGCTTGCTTCATAATCCGTTTCAGCGTCCCCAACATAAAACGTTTCAGATTTTTTTGAATTCAAAGATTTAATAGCTTTTTTTAGTATGTAAGGATCTGGCTTTTCATGTTTAAGAGCAGGAGAATTTATAATTTCACAGAAACCTTTTAATTTTATCCAAGGCTCAACTTTTCCTAACTCTTCAGTATTCATTGATGTAGCTATACAAAATTTTGCATTTTTATTTTTTAGTAAAAGAAGCAGGTCTTTTGCCTTAGGATAGAATTTTATTTTTCTGATTTGGGTTTTATCAAACATTTTGTCCTTTAACTCTATTATATTTTTCATTTGGACAGGAGTTATTTTAATTTTTAGTTGTTTTGATAGAGTAGATAGCATTTGTTTTGATGGAAAGCGAATATAGCTCTTTATTAAGTAAAGTGGAATAACATCTTTTCCAATAATTTCATCTATAGATTTTTTCATGAGCCTTATATGGATATCAAAACTGTTTATCAGCGTGCCATCTAAGTCGAAAATTATTGCCATTAGGTATCTGTACGTGGATAGTAGAAATACTTATCATTCGATTAGCCTACATAACCCAATTCTAATAGGTCATAAGTTCTAATTTCCTATAGATGGCCTCTTTGATTGGTTCATACTCAGCGTCGTTTTCGTTTAAAAATTGAGACATGAATCCAATAGTTATTACTTTTGTAGCTTCTTTTTTTTCGAGTCCCCTCGACATTAAGTAGAATAATATATTTTTATTTATTGGCTCGGAGGATGCAGAATGGTAGGCTTTCAAATCGTTGTTCTCTATTTCCAGGCTCGGTACGGATATATTTTTCGCATCTTTACTAAGAAGAAGCGAGCTTTCTGACAAATAAGTGTAGGAATTATAAGCATTGTCTCCTTGTCTTATGACTCCTTTGTATACAGATTTTGCTTTTCCACCTAGTGCCGATTTATACATTACATTACTTTTTGTATTTTTCTCAATATGGTTTATTTCAGACTCTATATCAAAATATGAGTTATCATTCCCTATGACTGCCTGTTTTATGTTAACTTCAGAATGTTCAAAGAGATTTATCCATAATCTCTTTCTGGTAAAAGACTCATTTATAGCTAGGTCCATAATATTAATGTTTCCCTTTGCAATCAAATTGTAATTTATTATGCCAACTCCTTTCGAGCAGTCAATAATGGTTAGATCAGAGCTGCTGTCTTCCTCTGAAATTACATCGATATTCAGCCCAGAATAAACGTTATGTGCGCCAGAAACCTCAAATACTATTTTAATTCTGCTGTTTCTGCCAACTACGATAAAGATTTTCGATGCGGTATTATCAGTGACATCATATTTTATTTTTAATGGAGTTTTTATATCGATATCGTCCCTGATTTTTATAACCAAGCCGTCGTTTAATCTGGAATTTATGAATGCTTGTATTCTATCTTTATCCGAGAACCTATCAAATTCTGATGGCTTATTATTAATTTCAAGTAGTGGTTTTATATCAATTCCGTCCGAATTTGTATTTTCTAATATGGTTCTTCCAGAAGCATAGCTATTAAATTCGGTCTTTGGTAGAAAAGCACTTTCATTTTCGTTATATTTTGCGAAGATTTCTTTTTCTTCGACTGGCAAGTCATCTTTGATTTTATTCTCTGTTTCTTTGTATAAAGTTATCCAATTTGGTGGCTCCATAGTTTTAACCTACTGCCCCTTCCATATTTATTTTTATAAGTCTGTTAAACTCAACTGCAAATTCTATAGGTAGCTCTTGCACAAATTCCGCTATAAACCCCAAGACTATCATATTCACTGCCTCAGTTTCAGATAGTCCTCTCGATTGCAAGTAAAATAACTGATCGTCGTTTATTTTTCCTACTGAAGCTTCATGTGATATAGCGCTTTGTTCCTCATCTATCTCCATGTAAGGATATGTATCAGTTCTTGATTTATCATCAAATATAAGTGCATCGCATTTTGTGCTTGATTTAACATTTTCTGCGCCTTTTTTGACCTTAACTAATCCGCGGTATGTAGTCCTGCCACCATTAAGGCAAATAGATTTGGATCTTATCACAGAACTAGTATCTGGTGCCAGATGAACAGCTTTTGTTCCAGTATCTTGGTGCTGCCCGTGGTTTGCCAATGCAACCGATAATACATTTGATTTAGCACCTCTTTCCATTAAGAAAACAGAAGGGTATTTCTCAGTTACTTTAGAACCCATGTTTGCATCTATCCATTCGACAAATGCATTTTCATATGCAAATGCTCTTTTTGTCACTAAGTTATAAACGTCGCTAGACCAATTCTGCACGGTGATATATTTTACATGCGCATTTTTATGCGCTATGACCTCTACAACAGCGGCATGAAGGGAATCTTTTGAGTATACTGGAGCAGTGCATCCTTCAATGTAAGTCACATCGGCGCCTTCATCTACAATTATCAGCGTTCTTTCAAATTGCCCCATATTGGCAGCGTTTATCCTGAAATAAGCCTGTAATGGCATCGGTACTTTTACACCTTTTGGAACGTATATAAAACTCCCTCCAGACCATACAGCTGAATTCAATGCAGCAAACTTGTTATCATTTGGAGAGATTACTTTGCCAAAATATTTTTTTACGAGTTCTGGATGCTCTTTTATCGCAGTATCAGTATCGCAAAATATTACTCCAAGGTTCTCAAGTTCTTTTTTCACACTGTTGTAGACGACTTCACTTTCATACATTACTTCAACTCCAGAAAGTGATTTCTTTTCGGCTTCGGGTATACCTAGTTTATTATATGTTTCACGTATCTCATCTGGCAAGTCATCCCAACTAGTTGCTTTTTTGTCTGTTGCCCTTGCAAAATAAGTTATATCTTCAAACTTTATTTTTGACAGGTCAGCTCCCCATTTTGGAGTGGGTCTTTTGGAAAAAAACCCGTACGCTTGGAGTCTGAAATCTTGCATCCATTTTGGTTCATTTTTTAGGTTTGATATATCTTTTACAACCTCTTCGGATAGACCTTCATTGAAGATTATTTTATATTTTGCAGTTGGATTTTTAAAGTTATACTTATTATAATCAAATTCAATTTTTTCCATCTATAGTATCTCATTGTATCCTTTTTCTCTGATCTCTTTTATCAGGCTATGATCTCCTGTTTTCACTATTTTTCCATGTTTCATCACACTCACCAAACCTGGTTTAACATAATCAAGTACGTGGTCATTATGTGTTATCATTAAAAAGCTAGTCGTGTTCAATAAGTGTTTCGTCGTCTCCCCTAAGAATTTCACACTGTCTATATCCATACCCGAGTCTATTTCATCTAGTATTGCAACTTTGGGTTTTAATAGCATTACCTGTAATAATTCGAATCGTTTCTTTTCTCCACCGGAAAATCCTTCATTTAGTGATCTTTTCAAGAAATTTTCAGGCAAATTGAGCTCTTTCATGTCTCTTTCAATTTCTTTTCTCAGTTCTGCATTTCTGCCGTTGAGATTTGTGTAGACTGTAGTAAGAAAATTCATTACATTAACTCCAGGGATCTCTACAGGTTCCTGGAACGCTAGAAATATGCCTTTTTTTGCTCGTTCATTTACCTTTAATTTTAATATGTCTTCTCCATTAAGAATGGCAGATCCAGCCGTTACATTGTATTTTGGATTTCCCATTAACACATTTGCAAGTGAACTTTTTCCACTTCCATTTGGGCCCATAAGGATGTGAATGTCCTTTTCACGTATGGATAGGTTAATTCCATTCAATACTTTTTTCCCTTTTACATCCGCTTCAAGTCCGTTAATATTCAATATTTCCATATTAATTTTTTCTTGCAATCTCTAAAAGACATAAAAATTCTTTTATCTCATTTTCTCCTATTACGTTCATTTTTCTAGCATTTTTGCAAATCTCACAGGTTTTCATATTTATGTCTAAGTTATTTTTGTAGACAAGCTCAGTTAGTTTGTCAAGATAATCTACAAATGGCCTGTTTTTTTGCATTTTTTCGGTTATTAGCCCTCTCATGCCACTTTTATACTGTGAGATTGCTGGCTGTGTTATCTTAAGTATCTCTGAAACATTTTTCTGAGTCATGCCTTTCTTTAGCAGATTAACGGCTATTACCGATCTGGCCGAAGGGGTTATCTCAGATATCACCTTTGAACAAAAAAGTTCTGACATATTCTCAGTAGAATGTTATTGTTTATAAATATAACGGCGTTATACTTTATACTCAGAATGAATAATTTCGACAAAATTTTTTATCCATTTGATTATCTGTATACTTTCAATTCACGTAATTCTATCAGACTACCACAGTTTCAACAAATATGTTACAATTATAAAAATCACAAATGTAATGAAAAGTAAAAATGCTATAGAATAGTTTATGATGCTTAGTATCCCTATAACAAGCAAAAAAAGGAGGGTAATCGAATATAGTATAACATTATGATAAATGAGATTCGTACCATTAAATTGTTTTTCCGGTAGAAAATCAACTAATACAAATATGGCCAGCGCTATGCCAGAGATAAGAAACGCGTTTTCGTTGAAACGTGTCCATAGGCTTATGAATATAAATGACACAAAAAGCAACATCAAAGATGAAATAAAAGTTATCTCCCATTTTTCATGTAGTTTTACTTCTCCTTTTTTAATTCCTTTTATTGTATTTACTCTTTCGTAATTGTTGTAGCTTATTACAGGGATTGGTATCGGAATTCCAAAGCTTGATGCAACAAGCGTCGATATCGCTGAGAATATCCAACCAGATAGCCAGAATTTACCACTTACTTTTATGTGGAAAAGGCTGGCAACCCAATTTTTTGTAAGAAATATTAGAAGCGAAGATAGCAGTATAAGCACCGCATATAAAAAAATCTGGTTTACATGCAAGTAATAGAAATTCAATGCGAAGACAATTATAATGTCTATAACTACATATAAAAAAAATCTAAAGTTTCTTTTATTTATGAATTCCATTTTTTTTGTTACCTTTTTTTCTTCCCAGTTTCATGTGGATTAGAACTAATAAAAATACAGCGGCAAGTGTAAATATTGCGTAACCGAGATTATTCACGATGTAAGGTAAAGATAGCTTAAATGGCTGCGTAGGTGCGGTAAAAACAGATTCGGTTATCGTAGATGAGTTGCTTCCACTATAAGACACCTGCACATTTTCAACCGTGCTTTTAGGCAGAAAAACTTGTATCTCCGTTGCATTTACTGGGAGAACATAGTTCTTCGTGTAGTACAATGTGCTGCCATTTACATTCAGGGTGAACTTTAAAAACAAAGTCACGGGAACATTGTTGTAGTTTCTTATATACGAAGTCCAAAGTTGTACGGTTGTGTTCACTTTACTTATATTTATGTTGTAGAAAGACATGTTTACGTTCGGTTTTATAAAATCTGTGTAATAATATTTCGTTGCAAAGTAGTTCTCGTAAGTTCCTGTAAAAGCAAATGACACGTTATTCTGATATCCTTTGCCAAGAGTAAGGTTAATTGGTATTGTTTTATTCTCTCCTGGAGAGATAGCGAAGTTTTGCTGATAGTTGACCGATATAGAGATATTTCTTAGTATCGGCAGCGTCCAGTTCATATAAAGCGGCGTGTTGCCTACATTTTTTATCTTTATATCAAGATAAGAGTAGTTCTTAGTTATTTCTGTTATGTTAGTGTCTCCTATAAAAATGAAATTGGAAAGTTGGTTTACATAGAGCTTATTTGATGAACTTAGCCTTAAGTTGAACGCGGAAAAATACACGTCTGAGTTATATCTTCCATATGGTATATCGCTCACATTATAACCTATAATATTGTATTTGCTGTCATTAGCAGAGATGTTTCCAGACATAATTGCAGTGTTGTTCAGGAAGATAGTATAGTTTGTCTGGGTAGGGAAATCAGCGGAGATATTGAAATAAATTAACTGATTTATGGAAACAGTGCCGTTTACAATATTAAACGATGCGGATACTGACGAGGCGTGCGCGGTTCCCAGCATCGTTAAAAGTGCTAAAACGATTAATATAACGGTTTTTGGCTGCATTAAAATTTAAATCAACTTTTAAATATAAGCTTAATAATATCTGCTTTAAGCAATAATCTGCCGTGAAAATCTTTTTAATGATGAGCTTTTTAACTTAGTATGGGCGTAGATTTTGCACTCTTCGGATTGTTGATTTTAGTATCGATCGCCGTATGGGTTTTTCTTATAAAATTATCCGATTTTCTAAGCCCAAGGACAGTAGCGGTCGGTAGAGGAAGTGCACCAATAGAAAGCGGCGAAAGAACAATACTAGGAATGAGAACAGTAGGTTTTCAATATTTTTTTTATGCACTTATATTTGTCATCCTCGAAGCTATTTTTTTGTTGGTTTTTCTCTGGGCCGAGACCGCCAGGTTTTTGGACGCATTCATATCCCTGTCTGTCATAATATCCCTTCTATATATAGTGATAATTGTCAGGTACCTCCTTAAGATAGGGGATAAAATATCAGAGGGGGAGTGATGGAAGATTCAAATGATTTTTCTTATCCAGGGATGTATGAGATAATCTTCATGAAATCCCAGAAATTCATAAATGCCGTTCTAAACTGGGGAAGGAGCAATTCTCTCTGGCCGCTTACCTTCGGAACTTCTTGCTGCGCAATAGAAATGATGACTGTTGGGGCCACAAAAGTGGATTCTGACCGGTTGGGAGTCCTTTTTGTGGGAGATTCGCCAAGACAGTCAGATCTGATAATGGTTAGCGGAACTATAACTAAAAAAATGGCAAGGAGGCTTTTAACTGTTTATGAGCAGATGCCAGACCCGAAATATGTCATAGCTGTCGGAGCCTGTAACGTTAGCGGTGGTCTTTATCATGACAGTTATAACACTATAGAAGGGATAGACCGAATAATGCCAGTCGATGTTTTTATCCCAGGATGTCCTCCACGTCCGGAGCAGTTCTTAGATGCAGTAAAGGTTCTACAGAAACTTATAAGAGAGAATAAATCAAAGGCGCAAACACATGGAAAATCTATCTGAAAAGCTCAAGAACGAATTTAAAAAAGATATAGAGCCGATAGCCGGCCAAGATAATCTCATGATTATAAAATTGAATAAAAAAAGCCTTATTAAGAAGTTAAGCTGGGAAATAAAGCGCTATTTTGATTTACTCTACTGCTTGACGGTTGTGGATTACGCTCCTGTATTTGAATTGAACTATGTATTTTCAAACTATAGGAACAATGATGTACTTGTAATAAAGGTTAACATAGACCAGAAGGATTTTAACATAGACTCCATAAGCGACATATTTGATTCAGCAAACTGGGAAGAAAGGGAGGCTTACGATCTCTTTGGGATAAAATTCGATGGCCACCCAGATCTAAGAAGGATACTCTTACCGGAAGACTGGCCAGGACACCCTATGAAAAAAAGTTTCAAAGTAGACGACGAAATAAGGAACTGGACCGGTTTGGACATGAAATTCTAAAATGGAACACAAAGAAAGAATACGATTAAACATAGGGCCAGTGCATCCTGCAATGCACGGGGTCTTGAAGCTTATACTAGATGTGGAAGAGGATACAATAGTCAAGGCACAGACTGAGCTTGGATTCCTACACAGATCCAGTGAAAAGATTGCAGAGAGCAGGTTTTTTTCTAATTACTATCCAATTATGGATAAGTTGGATTATGTATCGGCGCTGAATATGGAAATATTGTATGCTTCGACTGTAGAAAAAGCCGCCAACATCGAGATACCTGCAAGAGCCATTTACATGCGCACTATTATGGCAGAGATTCAGAGAATAATGAGTCACCTCATTTTTATCGGCAGCTTCGGTGAGGATATAGGAAATATCACTGGATTTATCTGGGCACTTAGAGAAAGAGAGCTTCTAATGAACGTGGTCGAGAAAATAAGCGGAGGCAGACTGGCGCCCATGTATATGTGCAATGGTGGAATGTTCTATGATTTCCCAGAGGGCATAGACAACGAAATTCTTAACGTATTATCAACAATAGAGAACAAGGTTAGCCATGAGTACTCTGCGATGTTTACAAAAAACCAGATTTTTATCTCGAGAACTAAAGGTATTGGCGTACTGACTAAAGACATGATTAAAAAATATGGCATAACCGGCCCCATAGCCAGGGCATCTGGGATACAGAGAGACTTAAGGAAAGTTTCTCCTTATCTTGCGTATGATAAAGTAGAGTTTGACGTGCCAGTTGCTGATGCAGGGGATACTTATTCTAGGTTTATTGTAAGAACGAAAGAAATATTAGAATCTATAAAAATAATCCGGCAGTGTTTAAAGGATATTCCCCCTGGCCCGTATAAAACGGTAGTACCATGGGTTATGAGAATCCCTAAAAAAGATACTTTTGTAAAGCAGGAGAGTCCAAGGGGAGAGATGGGGATATTTCTTGTAACAGACGGTAGTGACAAACCATATAGACTAAAATTGAGAAGCCCAACGTTCTTTGCGTTGCGTGCTCTAGAAGAGCTACTTGTCAATATAAGAGTAGCCGATGCATTTGCCATTGTCGCAAGTATGGACCCTGTTATGGGCGAGGTGGATAGATGATATTCGATTATATATATAATACCGTTTCGGCTTTTGTTTTTTCCCCATTGTCATATATAATAAGTTTCGTAATAACTGCAATTTTGGCTGTCACGCTCACAGGAATAATTCCTGTATTCATAGGCTGGGTCGACCGGAAATATTCAGCAAGGATACAGTCGAGATATGGACCGGTCTATGTCGGGCCTTTTGGGCTACTTCAGAATTTTGCTGATATAACAAAGCTTCTTGGAAAAAGATTCATTTCTACAAACGTCGATAAGCTTTCGTTTAACTTTACTCCAGTGGCAGTTGCTGCGGCTTCCTTTGCCATGCTGCTTATAGTTCCTCTCGGAGGGCCAGGGCTGGAATTTATATCAATTCCATACTCATTGCTTTTTATTTACACTCTATTGGCGATATCTCCCCTCTTTCTTCTGGTTGCAGGATGGGGTGAAAACAACAAATATGCACTTATAGGGGGGTTTAGGGGAGCGGCACAGATAATCAGTTATGAGCTTGCTCTAGTAGTCGTATTGTCCAGCGTAGCTCTGCTTTCCGGCAGCTATTCGATAATATCGATTGTAAACGGGCAGTCATCAATCTGGTACGCCGCGTATCTTCCAATTACACTAATAGTTTTTGTGATAGCTGGCTTGGCCATAATAGAAAGAGAACCTTTTGATGTCCCCGAAGCTTCGCAAGAACTACAAGCAGGCTGGAAAGTAGAATACAGCGGAATAAGATATGGGTTCTTTTTAATAGGCGACTACGTACGTGTCACAGTAATAGCTATGCTGGTTACATACCTCTTCTTAGGAGGATGGTTAGGGCCGTTTCTCCCAGGCATAATATGGTTTATAATAAAAACCGCAGTGGTCCTGATGATAATACTTACACCAAGATGGATATTTGGGAGGCCGCGGATAGACCAGCTTATAAAGTTCGGATGGAACTGGCTTCTTCCTCTTTCGATACTCAACTTAATATTGGTGGAGTTGTTTGTGATACTATGAGCATAAAGGAAACTGTAAAAATATTCGGATACGGTATAAAGGAAGCGGCAAGCAAAAGGTCGACATATCCTTATCCAGATAAGCCGCTACCGATACAAAAAAGGAGCAGAGGGATGTTAAGTCTAGATTTGGAAAATTGTATAGGCTGCGAGCTGTGTTTTAAGATATGCCCATCTGATGCTATAAGAATGCAAAAGCTAGATTCTAAAGAAGCAGGCTTCCATACAAACGCCAGAAGCGAGGCTCCGTCAATAGATTTTAACAAGTGCATATTCTGTGGGCTGTGCAGTGAGATATGCCCTCCAAAGGTTCTGCATCACACGCACAAGTATGATATATCTACAGACAATAGGGTGGAGCTGATCTACACTCCTTTCCAGCTAAAGGATGCCTACGAAAAACTCGTAAAACCTTTTGAAAGCGAGTATGATATTATAAAATTTCAGAAGGCTGGAACTCCGCCAGCTTCTACAAGTAAACCACTGGAAACAGACAATACCGACGGAAAAAAAGAAAAAGGCCCAGGTGTCTGACGTCGTCCAACCAATCCGGCATTTAAAGTGCAATATTTAAATTCAGGAAATTCTTTGTATCTTATATGACATTTTCTAAAGAGGGATTACTCGATAGTTTCAATCTTGACAATAATACTGTAAACTACTATTCACTTCCCAAACTAGAAGGAAAAGGCTACAAAGTTTCGGCTTTGCCTTTTTCGATCAGAGTAGTCTTAGAGTCACTTATCAGGAATATGGATGATAAAAGCGTAAAGGAAGCAGACGTTGTTAACATAGCCGGCTGGGATCCTTCCAGGCCAAATGATAATGACGTTCCATTCAAGGTTTCCAGAGTTCTTATGCAGGATTTTACCGGCGTTCCTGCTGTTGTAGACATCGCAGCGATAAGAAGCTATTTTTCCACGAAAGGAAAGAATCCAGCTTTGGTCGAACCATTGATGAAAGTGGACCTGATAATAGACCATTCCGTACAGATAGATGCTTTTGGCACAGAAGATGCATTTAAGATAAACCAAGAAAAGGAAGTCGAGAGAAATAGTGAACGCTACAAGTTGCTTAAATGGGCAAGTCAGGCATTCAAGTCTTTTAATGTGTTTCCGCCATCAGCGGGAATATGTCACCAGATTAATCTTGAATATCTCGGTGAGGTCGTTCATTTCGACAGTGAAAGTGGCTACGCCTATCCAGACACATTAGTGGGAACGGATTCGCATACCACAATGATAGACGGGCTTGGAATCGTAGGTTTTGGAGTAGGAGGTATAGAGGCAGAGGCCGCCCTTCTAAATCAGCCAGTTTCATTCACAACTCCAAGAGTTTTAGGCGTTAAGCTTAAAGGAAAACTCGGAGAAGGAATAACCGCGATGGACCTCTCTCTAACTTTGACAAGAAAACTAAGGGAAAGAGGAGTAGTTGGGTGGTTTATAGAATTTTATGGTGATGGCCTTAAGAACCTGTCGTTGCCAGACAGGGCGACTATATCCAACATGTGTCCTGAATACGGTGCAACAATCTCGTTTTTCCCAGTGGACGAAGAAACCCTTGATTACATGAAGCAGACTGGAAGAGACGAAAAACAGATACGACTCGTAAGGGAATATTATAAAGCCCAGAAAATGTTCGAACTCGATTATTCAATCATTCGTTTCTCGGATGTTCTGGAATTAGATCTTTCAACCGTCGAATCATCGGTTTCCGGGCCAAGCAATCCAAAGCAGGCGGTTCCATTATCTAAGGTCCCGTCTACTTTCATAGACGCCTTTATAAAAGGTGATGATGGGAAGCAACTTTCGGCAAAAGAGGAAGCGAGACTCGGTAGTGAAAGCAACCTCGTGGAGCCTGAAAGCATAGATTTCGAAAGAGGAAATCCTAACGTCAAAAAAACTAAGATTAAGATAGGCGGGAAGGGGGAAGAATTCTCCGATGGAGACATCGTGATATCTGCTATAACAAGTTGTACGAATACTAGTAATCCGGTTGCAATGGTCGCTGCAGGGCTGCTCGCCAAGAATGCAGTGGATAAAGGGCTTACTGTAAACAAAAAAGTAAAGACAAGTCTGGCACCTGGATCCAGAGTCGTTACTGAGTATCTACAAAAGGCAGGCCTTGACAAGTATCTTGACATGTTAGGCTATTCTCTCGTTGGATACGGCTGCACAACATGCATAGGCAACAGCGGTCCTTTGATTCCAGAAGTATCTAATGCAATAAAAGAGAACGGTATAGCGACCGCCAGTGTATTGTCTGGCAACAGGAATTACGAAGCCAGAATACATAACGAGGTAAAAGGCAATTATTTAATGTCACCTCCTCTCGTGGTGGCTTTCGGGATAGCCGGTTCAATCCTCAAAGACCTTAACAAAGATGCGTTGGGTAAAGACAAAGATGGAAAAATGGTTCATCTAAAGGATATATGGCCTTCTAATGAAGAAATAAGAAAGATTGTAGATGCAACGCTTTCTTCCGATGAGTTCAAGGAAAAGTATAAGGATAATTTGAGGGATGTCAACCCTTATTGGAATGCGCTTCCAGCTGCAACTGGTTTATTATATGACTGGGAGGACAAAAGCACCTATATACGACTGCCCCCTTTCTTTAATGAGTTCAATCCGGAAGCACAGGTTACTTTGGGTTCTATAACCAATGCTGCAGTTCTCGCAGTATTTGGAGATTCGATATCAACGGATCACATATCACCTGCTGGGAGTATCCAGAAAAACAGTCCGGCTGGACTGTATCTTATAGATAACGGAGTAAAACTTGAGGATTTCAATACTTATGGTTCTAGAAGGGGAAATCACGAGGTTATGATGCGCGGCACGTTTGCTAATACAAGAATAAAGAACCTGCTTTTAGAAGGTGTTGAAGGAGGATATACTATTCATTTCCCAAGCAAAGAAAAGGATTTCATATACAATGCTGCAATGAAATACAAGAAGGAAAATAGGCCTTTGGTTGTATTTGCAGGGGCAGAATATGGGAGTGGAAGTTCGAGAGACTGGGCGGCTAAAGGACCGGCCCTTTTAGGGGTAAAGGCAGTTATTGCTAAGAGCTTTGAAAGAATACACAGGAGCAATCTTGTGGGCATGGGGATATTGCCTCTCCAGTTTAGGAACAATGAAGATGCTCTTTCTCTTAAGGTAGATTTCTCTAAGCCAATAGAAATAGAAGTAGGTGAGGACTTCAAACCGAGATGCGAATTGACGATGAAATACTATTCGAAGGATGGGACCCAGGAAAAAACCAAAGTGGTTACAAGAGTAGATTCTGAGATAGAGATGGAATACTACAGATATGGTGGTGTTCTCAACTATGTAATAAAGAGGATGATAGAAGATGGAAAATGAAAAGAAGTGGAAGGTTGCAATTATAAAAGGGGATGGCGTCGGCCCAGATGTTGTAGATGCTGCGTTGCTCGTTCTAGATGCAGTGAAGGAAAAGTTTAACTTAAACCTTGAATACGTGCCTACCGAAGCTGGACTGAGCTGTGTAGAAAAATATGGCACAAATCTTCCAAAGGAAACACTGGAGACGTTAAAACAGACAGATTGCGTTTTAAAAGGCCCGACCACAACACCAGAAGGAGCAACTTCATTTCCAAGTGCAAATGTAGGGATTAGAAAATATTTTGATTTATATGCAGATGTAAGACCTAATAAAACACTTCCGAACGTTCCGAGCATAAAGCCTGGCGTTGACATGGTTATAGTCAGAGAAAATACGGAAGGAATGTACTCTGGCCTTGATTTTAGGGTAAACAATGAGACGACCGTTGGTTTAAGAATAATAACCAGAAAGGCGTGCGAACGAATAGTAAAATACGCATTCGAGCTTGCTAAGAGCAGGAAGAAGCACGTGACATTTGTTCATAAAGGGAATGTCCTGAAGGTCTCAGACGGTATGTTCAAAGAGATATTCTATGATGCAGCTAAAAACTATCCTGATATTAAGGCGGATGATGCGCATGTCGATGCGATTACACAGTGGTTTATAAAGCAACCAGAATTCTATGATGTAGTGGTGACTGAGAACCTCTTTGGCGACATAATATCTGATGAGGCAGCAATGATTGTTGGAGGGATAGGCACTGGGGCTTCTGCTAATATAGGCGAAAGATACGCAATGTTTGAACCAATACATGGTTCGGTACCGAAATACACTGGTATGGATAAAGTAAACCCTATAGGCACGATAATGTCCGTTAAGATGATGATGGATTGGATGGGATATAAATCCGCGGGCAAATCAATAGAAAAAGCAGTAAATTCAGTGCTACAGGAAGGAAAAATCTTAACTTATGACTTGGGCGGAACTGCGAAGTGTTCCGAAGTAGGGAGAGAGATAGCGAACAAAATAGTTTAGATTAAATATAAGAGTTATTATAGTTTTCAGGCTTCCCATTTCTTTAGATAAGATACTGGACAAGCCTCTTTATTCTCATGACCGCAAAATCCTCCTCTATTTATCATATCTTGGAAAGCCCCGTACGCATAACCGTCAAATTCATTCACTTTCTTAAAGGTGACTGTTTTATTCTTTGACAGACTATACGCTTTTACTGTTAACAGGCACCCAAAAGAAATATTTTTTCCATTTATATCAATTACTACCTTAGAATTAGGATACTTTGGTTTCCCATAATATCGTTCAAGAACGAACAGTGGGGAGTTTAGTCTCTCATATACTAATTGCATGGCTTTTTTGTCGCTATTGTTCAGGCGTTTTAATTCCTTTGCTACATCTTCATCATCTATTATTATCCCTTCATAATAAAGTGGACCAGGCACTCCAACCTCCCACATCTCCACTCCGTTTTGCACAACTCTATTAATGAGCTCTTCGAGTTTCATTAGATATATATTCAATTCAACTAAATAAATGTTTCTATGCCTCCAACACTCTAATCTTCGATGTTACCTAATTTTATTATTCTGAAATACAATGACAAATATATAAGCCCGATTTTATTATATTAAATATGCGAGTCAATCAGCATGATAAAGATAATTCCACAGCATTCTTGATGACCAGGTCAGGTCAATCAGCACTAGAGTACATGATGACCTATGGTTGGGCCATCTTAATCATAGTCATCGTAGCAGTAATCCTCTACAGTATGGGTATCTTCAGCCCATCCTCGTCCATAACAACATCCTCCTCAGGCTTCTCCCCGTTCATAGTGTCATCAGCAGTATGCAGCCAGGCAGGACTAAGCATAGCAGTAACAGCAGGAGGCTTACCAAATAATGCCGTTTCAGCAACTCTATCAAGGATATTCATCCAATCCAATACGGGAACTACAGCAATGACAGGAAAAGAGTACAACATAACACCAGTAACGTTAGCATCAGGCCATTCCACAGTCATAACAGTACCAGGAGTGGCATGCATCTCCACTGGCATCAAGTTCTCCCTATCATCCAAGCTCCAGTATAGCTATTCAACAGCAGTCGGCAGCGTAGCAGCCAATGCGACAGGGACTATAGCAGGAACCACATCCTCTCCATCCATAACAAACTACGTTCCATTGACTATAACCTCCTCTACAGCCACTCCTTCACCCTTCCAGCAGATGATAATAGTAAACATGAACACTTACAGCTCGTACGCCTCATCCAACCTGGAAAACATAGAATTCACCTATCCAAACGGCACAATAATACCAAGCTGGAGGGAAAACGGCACTTCCAATGCCCAGACAGTCGTTTACTGGCTCAAGTTAGGTAGTTTCACCAGCCTAACAGTCCATATGGACTTCTTCCCCACAGGCGACAATGTCCTTAACCCTGTAAACACCGGCGAGGCTCCACAACTTTCCGGCACATATGCACAGTACGACAACGGAGTTAACGTGTTCAATTATTACACAAATTTCGCAGGCACGAGTTTGCCGAGCGGATGGACAGAAACACATTATCAATCAGGCAATTCTTATACAGTAAGCAACGGAATTATGATTAGCGCACAAAGTTCTACTTCTATGGCCTTGCAAAATAATAATAGTTATAACCCTCAAACAGATATTTTGGAGACTTTTGGATATGCAGAAAATCAGGGTTTTGGAGGCTGGGGATACACACTTGAGGGAGGATACCCGTCAGCGACATCTGGTAGCATAGTAATACTTGTAGATACTCCTATTGGAGGTTATTATCTCGTTCGGGCATCTGGAAACACGGAAACAAGTATGGGAGTAGCAATTGGGACCACACCCTACGTTTTTTCTGTCTGGGAAACCACCTCCGAAATGTATGGGCAAATTGATTATCAGCATCAAACTACTACCTCAATAGGTTTTGTATCCGAAACTTCTTTATACCCTGGAATTGCATTAGCGCAACGTAGTGGGACTGATTATCTGTTTTCTCAGTGGATGCGCACTCGTGCCTATCCACCAAACGGAGTGATGCCTTCTATCGCTTTCGGCAGCGTTTCTTAGATATAAGTATTATATCTTTTGGTTTACTAAAATTACTTCATAGAAATATAGTTCATTTTTGAAAAGAATTGACAAATAACAAATATAAATATACAGAACTAAATAAAAATATATTGGTGGTGTGTGGGTTCGGATATACCTAAATAAAGCATATCTACAATCAGTACATTATATATTTTTGATGGAACAAGAGACACTTATTGAAAAGATAGAGCAAGTAAAAAATAAGATATCAGAATTTGAAAAAGCGCTTAATATAAACACATTAGGCCTTGATAGAATAGTTCTGAATCAAAATAATGATATAATCCAGCAGATATCCAATTACAAAAAACGTATAGATACTATAGAGAAAGATGTTATTCAACAGGAAAAGGCTAACTATCCAGTTGAATCAAAACAATTATCCATTATAAATAATATAAAACCTGCAGAATTCAGGAGTGAACTAAAAAAAGTTGAACCATCACCAGCATTTCGTGCTAAAATTACGGAAGTAGCTACAAATAACTTAGATAACGATAACTCAGAAAAAAGCGGAATAAAACAAACTCTAGACAGAGTTAAAAAAGAAGCTGAGGAGGTAGAGCACATAAGCAATATGATTGATGAAATAAAAGAGAATATAAGCTCAAAAAAGCCTTCTTCTGAAACGGTTTCGTCTATACGTTCTGTAGAAAAGACAACCGTAACAAATGGTGTAAAAGAAAAGATAACTACGCCAGAATCTGAAATTAAATCGCTAGGCAATGTTAGTTATACTTCTACAAGTAGAAAAAATCCTGCTGTGACGAATCAGGTTAATGTCACAGAAAATGATATTCATTCTATATCCGAGCTCATCTCAAAGCTTGATGAACTTTTAAGGTCAAATAAAGAACTATCAGATAAACTTAATGAGTTAATTGTCCTTCAGAAAGAATCAAATGTGAATGCAAACAATGGCAAGACTAGCGAGCTAATAAGGAGACTTGCAGTATTTGGTGCAAATTTGCAGTAAATATCTAAGTTTTAAATATTTTAATCGTTATCTTTATTATAATGGTAGGAGTTAATAAGACGGTTTTTATAATTGTTGACGGGATGGCTGATCTTCCCATTAAGGAATTAGGTAATAAAACCCCTTTGGATTATGCTATAAAGAATAACCTGCATAAATTTTTAAGACATTCTGAACTTGCTTATCCCACTGTGCTTGGGAAGATGGCACCACAAAGTGATGCTGGTGTGATGGCAGACTTAGGTTATGACCCTATAAAATATTCTACAGGGAGAGGATGGTTTGAATGTTTAGGCCTGGGAATGAAACCTGAAACCGGGCAGCTGAGTATTAGGATAAATTTCGGTTCTGTTTACAATGGCATGCTTAAGGACGTGAGGGTTTATATGCAAGAAGATGAACTAGAAGAACTTTCAAACGAGATTAATGACAGGGTCAAAATTTCGGCAGATTTTGATTTTAAGGCAGGAGTTGGTTACAGGGCAGGACTTGTTTTGAGAAACGGTGGTGGGAGATTTTCGCATTTCGTTTCAAACAACGAACCAGGGTACACAGCCAAGTTTTTTGGAAATAAAATTAAGCTGAGCTTTGCAACTGAAATAAATAATCGTAGAATACAGAAAATAAAAGCAATTAGAAACGAGGCAGCGTATACCGCTGAAGTGCTGAACGATTTCATACTCAAAGCCTCTAAAGTGATTAAGAGTTCAAAAGTGTATAATGAAAGGGTAAAAAAAAGGCTACCTGTCCCAAATTATCTTTTCCTTAGAGATGCAGCGGACAGTGATCCTGGGTTGGAGGATATAAACAGGAAATATGGTAGAAAATGGGTTACAGTCGCAGGTATGCCTCTGGAAAAAGGCATTGCATTATCAGCAGGAATGTCAGTTCTGAACGTAAATGAAAATAAGAACATAAAAGAGGACTTTGAGGAAAAAATTAAAAAAATCACCTATGCGATTTCAAAGTTTGATGCAGTTTATGTTCATATAAAACAGACAGATTCACTTTCCCATCTTGGAAAGTTTATTGACAAGTATGCAGTTATAGAAGCTATGGATAAGATAATAATATCAGGACTTTCAAGAGTCATGGATCCAAATAAGGACACGCTTGTTTTAACTTGTGACCATGCAACTTCAAGCAAATTAAAACGTCATATTAATTCAAACATCCCTGTAATGATAGCGAATGATAGGTTTAGATCTCATACGAGCTTTGATGAATCTTCATGTCGAACGGATGGTAATAAGAGCATTAAAAAAGCAGTGGATATAATGCCGTTTGTTATGAAACTTTAGTATTAAACTTATTAATAAAGTTCTCTTAATACTCTTATGATTTCAAATAAAGATCTGGCCGATAAACTTTATGACATCGCAGATATATTGGAGATCCAGAATGCAAAGTGGGAACCACGTGCATATAGGAATGCGGCATTGACAATATCTGGCCTTTCGGACGATATAACCGTTATTTATAAGAAGGGGAAGCTCTTGGAACTCGAAGGAGTAGGTAAGTCAATTGCCGGTTCAATAAAGGAATATATAGAGACAGGTAAAATAAAAAAGTATGAAGAGTTAAGAAAAAAGTATCCAATAGACTTTACCACGTTCAGAAAAATAAGAGGGCTCGGTCCAAAACGGGTATATTCTCTTTATAAAAATCTCAATATAAAAAATGTGCATGACCTAAAGACCTCAATAGATAAACATAATATAAGGGGGCTAGAGGGGTTTGGGCCGAAAAGTGAAGAAGACATCATGAAAAATCTTGAATCCTTCATGAACGTTAAAAATGATAGGTTGCTCCTGGGTTATGTAATAGACTATGTTGACAATCTTATAAATAAACTGCTGAAAAGTGGTCTGTTTGAAGATGTGAAGGTTGCGGGGTCTATACGCAGGATGAAGGAAACAATAGGAGATATAGATATACTTGCAATATCCAACAAACCAGATAAAGGTATGGATTTTTTCTCAAGAATGGATGAAGTAAAGGAAGTTATAGTTAAGGGGCCTACAAAAACGACTGTTAGTCTCGGAATAGGCACGACTTGTGATATAAGAATATTACAAAAAAAGTCTTTCGGTGCTGCAATGCAGTATTTTACCGGTAACAGGGAGCATAATGTAAAAGTGAGAAAAATAGCCATTTCGCGAGGATTGAAACTCAACGAGTATGGTCTTTTCGACGGCAAGAAAGCAGTATCTGCCGAGGACGAAAGGGAAGTATACAAAAAACTAGGGATTGATTGGATACCTCCAGAACTCAGAGAAAACACTGGAGAGATAGAAGCAGCACAATCCCACAGTCTTCCAAAAGTTGTAGAATACGATGAATTAATTGGTGATATGCATGTTCATACAAAGGACAGTGATGGTATGAACTCACTGGAAGAAATGGCAATGGCAGCCGAAAAAAACGGTTCTAAATATATTGCTTTAACTAATCATAGCAAAAGTTTACCAGTTGCACGTGGTTTGGATGAAAAAAGATTCAACGAGTTTAATATACAGATAGATAAATTCAACGATTCTGAAAGGCAAATAAGGCTATTAAAGGGAGTAGAGATAGAGATCTTGAAAGATGGTTCACTCGATTTGAATGACTCTTGCCTTGCAGGCATGGATTTCGTAATCGGCGCATTGCATCAAAATCTAAGGATGGGCTCTAAAGAACTCACTAATAGGCTAATAAAGGCCATAAACAGTGGCAGGATTAATACCGTTGCACATCCTATGGATAGATTGATAGGGGAGCGGGAGAAGTTAAAACTTGATTTCGAAAGGGTCCTGGAAGCATGCAAAAAGAATGACGTTTTATTGGAGATAAATGGTTATCCTGAGAGATCTGATTTACCGTTTGACTTGGTGAGAAAAGCGAAAGAGTTTGGCGTAAAATTCTCCTTAGGCAGCGATTCGCACAGGATAGAACATTTGAGGTTTATGAAACTGGCCGGTGCAATTGCGCGTAGGGGCTGGCTGGAAAAAAATGATGTTATAAATACTTTAGGGTATAAAGACATTTTGAGGCTTAAAAGGTAAGTTAATAAATTCAGCACGATATACTCAATATATGATTGAAAAAGTTAAAAGCGGTATAAGCGGTTTTGATGCGATAGTCAGTGGTGGATTTGTCAAAAACAGTGTAGTTACTATATACGGTTCCCCTGGTGCTGGGAAAAGTATCTTCTGTACAGAGTTTCTTAGAGAGGGACTAAAGAACGGTGAAAAGGTCTTTTATATAAGTATGGAACAGGACATAGATTCCTTCCTAGAGCAGTGCGACTCCTTCGGATTCAAGGAATTCCGAGAAAATTTAAATTCAAATTTTGTGTTTACCAGGATGAGTGGACACGACTTTAAGAATTTTTTATCTATAGAACTTCCGAAAATACTTCAAAACAGAAAAGAGAAGCATTCAAGAATTGTCATAGATCCATTGACGCCGTTTCTTTGGGAAGTAAAGGACCCCTCTCTTCAGAGAAATGTACTTACAGACACGTTTAAAATGCTCAGGGAATTTGGAACCAGTTTGGTGACAATAGAACGATATGGGGATATAAATAGGATGGAATTATTGGAAGATATAGCAATCCCGATTTACTTATCTGATATGGTAATCCTTCTTTCAATGGTGTTCAATCAAAATTTCTATCAAAAGGCTATATCTATCGTCAAAATGCGATTTTCGTCACACAGCGCGGGTATGCACCCATTTGATATTGGAAACAACGGAATAAATATATTCCAAGATCAACCCGTATTCTAGTTGATTTCAACGTAAACAGGTACGTGGTCAGAACCGTCTTTTTCCTTTATTATTCCCGCTGATGTCACTTTATTCTTCAATTCTCCAGACACAAAAAAGTAATCTAGTCTCCAGCCTATATTATTCTGTCTTGCGCTCTTGTATATGTATGTCCACCATGTATAATTTCCGCTATTTTTGTTGAATAAACGGAAAGTATCGAGGTATCTTTTTTCTATCATCAGATTGATAAAACTTCTTTCTTTTCCAGTGAAACCTGCACTTTCCTCATTTTGATTTGGTCTGGCAATATCTAATGCGGTATGTGCTACATTAAAATCCCCACCTATTATTACTGGTTTTATCCTCCTCAATCTTTCCATAAAGTCAAGCACTTTATAATTAAATTCCATTTTGTAGTCTAATCTACTTAAGTCCCTTCTGGAATTTGGGAAATATGCGTTCATTAGAAAATAATCTTCAAATTCCAATGTGAGTATTCTTCCTTCATCATCAAATTTTTTATCTCCGATTCCGTATATTATATTTAAAGGCGCTTTCTTTGACAGTGTTAATACTCCACTGTATCCTTTTTTTGAGACGGCAGGCATTATGAATCTGAAGTAGCCTATCTCATTCAACTCCTCGTCGAGTTTGTCTATTTTTATCTCTTGTAGCAAAATGGCCTCATATTCCTTCGAAGTTATGACCTCCTGAAGGGACTCTTTCCTTAATACACTTCTTAAACCATTTACATTCCAGGATATTATCTTCATATATAACCTCTAATACATAAAGGCACTTTTATAGTATATTAATGGATTATAAAATTGGCTTTGTAGATATCGCTAGGTATATTATCTCTTTGCTATAAGATAATATGATGTGAATTTTTCGAAGAGAATATTATATTGCCCCCGATGGGATTTGAACCCACAACCATCAGATTAGAAGTCTGCCGCTCTGTCCAAGTTGAGCTACGGGGACTATTTTATATAAATCCAGACATTTTAGATTTATAATCCTTATTTGTTTTATGATTTTACTTATAATACAGCTTGAGTGCATCATCTAATATGTTATGGTGGTCAAATGCTAGATCTGGGAGTTCTTTAATATACCACCACTTTGCTTCCTTCGCATCATCTCCACCTTTTTCTTTTCCTTTTATATCCGTTAAAAGGTAAGCAATTGAAACAACATGTTTTCGCGGGTCTCTGTCTGGATCAGAATAAACACCGATTAATCCGTCAATTTTTGCTTCTAGTCCAGTTTCTTCTTTTATCTCTCTTATCACAGCGTCTTCAGTTTTTTCACCGTACTCTACAAACCCACCTGGTATGGCCCATTTATCCTTATATGGTTCATTTCGTCTCTTGATTAATAAGACCTTGTTGTCTTTTATTATGACTCCATCGACCGTTAATGACGGGCTTTTGTATTCCATATAGATATAACTACCTTATTTTTTAAATTCTTTTTTAAAGCATTCGTTACAGACTACCTGCATTTTTCCGCTCTTTTTTATATAATTTCCCCGTATCTTGCCCAAAAAAGTGGTTTCTATTTCCTTTCCACAGCTGCTACATTTCATACTTTTATACCAAATCTCCTTAGTAAACCTGAGAGTTGCCTGTTGTTTGACATTTTCATCACAGTTTTCATTTTCCTATACTGTTCGAGAAGCTCTCTTACTAAATCATCAGAAGTCCCGCTTCCAATTGCTATACGGTTTATTCTCTTTGCATCTATAACTTTAGGGTCTTCTAATTCCCCTTTAGTCATTGAATCCATTATATTTATGAATTTTCCAATGTTTTCTTCCTGTCTTTCAAGAAGTTCTTTCGTTTTTCCCGAAGAAGGTATTCCTGGCATTAATTCAGCTATTTTCTGTGGCGAACCTATCTTATTTGCCGAGGAATATTGCTCATAAACATCCATGAGGTCAAATTCTCCTTTTATAACCCGTTTTGCACTTTCTTCATTTACTGTAACGTTTTCTTCCTTAGCTTTTTCAAGTAGTGATTCAAGGCCTTCCAATCCAAGTAGTTTTGATACGAATTTCTTCGGGTCAAACGCTTCAAAATCGTTTATTTTTTCACCCGTGCCTATAAAAGTTACCTTCGCTCCACTTAGATATGCAGCTGTCAAAGCTCCGCCCCCATTTGCCGTTCCGTCGGTCTTTGTAAGGATAATATTGTTTATATCTAATAACTCATGAAAACCCTTTACTTGTATAGAAGCATTCTGTCCCAAATCTGCGGGTATAACTAAGGTAACATTGTTTGGTTTTAATGTTTCTTTTACGGCTTTGATTTCTCCGACAAGCTCGTGGTCCAATATATCCCTCCCGGCACTGTCAGCTATAACAATATCAAAGTTTTTGAATGAATCTATTGTGGATTTTATGACTTTTACAGGGTCGTTGCCCCCTCCAGTTATTTTTACATTAATCTGTTTTGAAAGCTGTTCAAGCTGTTGATAGGCCGCCGGCCTAAAAGTATCTAACCCAAGAAGAAGTACTCTGTATCCCCTCTTTTTGTAATAATTTGCAAGTTTTGCCGCGGTGGTGGTCTTACCAGAACCAAATAGTCCGACTAATAATATCTTAAATGGTATCGAATTAACATCGATCTTGGTTTCTTCGTTTCCGACGATTTCGACTAGATTATTATATATTACATCTGCGACTTTTTCCCTAGTGACAAGCCCTTTTCCTTTATTGGCCTTTATGTCTTCCCTTATTTTTTTCATTAATTTTTCTATTGTGTTTTTGTCTACGTCGCCTTCTATAAGTGCTTTCTGTATATCCTGTAGAACTTCCTCTATCTTTTCATTTCCTGTAGAATTAAGGAGCTTCTTTATTCCATCTTTTAATCTGTTCGACAGTCCTTCAAATGCCATTATTCAATTAAAACAATACATTATATAAAAGAATGATTAATACCTAATTTTCTTCACCGTTATCGGAAGAACACCTTTTTCTAATTCTCTTTTCGCTACGTTGATATAAGTATCTTCTTTTTTATTTATCTTTACAAGAGTTGGCGCTCCCAAAGAAAGTTGCAGTGCTCTCGCGCCTACAAGCCTTGCTTTTTCAAATTTATTATATTCTTCCATATTAACTATCTATATCATTCATAAGTATTTTAAACCTTTCTTCTCTCAATTCTATAGCTTTTCCAATACACATATCAACTTCTTCAGGACTGAAAAACCCATTTCCGCCTTTTTGGAGGGAATTTACTTTATCACTTAATCCGATGCTTAATCTCGCATCTGCAACATTATCCTCTTCTGCACTTGGATCAAAGAACAATGTACCATTTATCTTTGTAAAAGTGTGGCTGATAGCGAGCTTCGTCCTGTCAATTGGGAGTGAAAGTTTTTCTTCTTTTCCCCCTATACTGTATTTGGCATTCAATAATGCTCTCAGTGCAGCGATATTTGCAGCATCGAAAAGGTTCCCTTCATTGTTAAGACATACTATATCAACGTAAACAAAGGATACGGTTTTTCCTTCCTCAATTACTAGTTTTGTCAGGTCTATAAGGTTAGATTCTCTTATGCCTCTGTCTGTTACCCTTCCAACTTCTATAGAATAGTTTATCCTGTCTTCGTGGTATCTTGAAGTGAGTTCAGACAATTCAAAATTCACTATGAGAGCACCATCTGCAGGTCTATCTGGGAATGGCACTCCATTTAGAACTTTTACTCCAGCTATTACCTTTGTTTTTCCTAGTTCAACGTACGCTGAACCGTCAGAATGGTTTATAACGTTGTCCTTTATTACTATTTTTCTGCCCTCAAACTCTTTACGTTGGTCCAGTCTCTGCTTTTTTCCCGCTAATTCTCTTATGTAATTATAGTTTTCAAGAGTCATAATTTCTTCATCTCACTTACTACTTTCGAAAGTTCGTCCTTTAATTCTTCACTTATTTCACCTTTTTTGTTAAGTTTTTCCAGTCTATCCTCATTTTGGACTTTGATCTCTTCTCCTTCCCTCTTTGCTATTATGTCAAAAGTTATTATTTTTGCAAATTTAGGAAAGATTTCTGGTTTTATTATAAGCATCCTTTCCTTTTCACCGTTTTTCAGCACTTCCATGTATTCGCTGTCCTTATCTATAGTATATGTCCTATCTCCCCAGTCACTTCTTGTTTTTATTGATAGTTTTTGAACCTCATTGTTTTTGATTTCCATATCAGAAACAATTCCGTCAATTTTAAATGAAGTACCGTTAAGTCTTGTGAATGCTATCCTGTAAAGCTTCTCCTTTACCGGGCCGTACCTAAGAAGTACTTGGTTTATTTTTTCAGTTATTTCATCATCTGAGTATTTGTCAAGTAAATTTTCTGCAAAATCTGTCAATATAGTATAACCCGCAGATTTAAGTTTGTGATGGTTTATTATTGTAGGCATCACTCCTTTCCTTATACTATCAAGTTCATTCTTATCTTCCCCATCGAACAGTATAAAATATTTGTTCATGCCCTCATACAATATGCTAGGTTCATTACAATTGTTGAAACTTTCATTTATCTCAGACTCTTTTTTCTGCAGTTCCTCAAGCTCTTTTTTCAAAACTTCTTCCTCTCGGTCTTCTGCACCCTGTACCCAAAGAATACCCCAGTCTTTTAAGTTTAACCCTTTTGCTATCTCATAAAGCTTTGTTTTTCCTTCGTTTGAGTGTATCCCCTTACTCATTTTTGTGAACCCGTTTTTTATTATTATTATATTGTCACCAAAAATCCTTAATTGAGTAGATAGCATTATTTTACCATCATATGTTCCTTTTGACTGCACAAGTATTTTTGCACCAGGTTTTACGTACCCCCAAAAACTTTTTAAATCAAGCACACCTTCTTCATCTCCAGGTAAGGATATTACTATTGATTTTGATTTTTGATCAGTGTTCTTTATTATTCCACAGTATATTTTTCCAATCTCTTCTCTGTAGAAAATACTCATCTTCAGTCTTTTTCTCATTATGTCGACTATCTTTTCAACGTTATTTCCATAGAGGTATACTCCTTCTTTAGTTTCGGTATCCTCAATTACGACGTCAGGCTTGCTTTCATCGTTTATTTTAAGGGCTTCTTTTAACGCATCTGCTGCCTGCGTTATCTCAACTTTTTCGTCAAGTAGAAGCTTACTTATAGCAGTTGAATAAATTCCTCTAACTTTTACTTTCATTTGAAAACCTCCTCTTAAGAGCCTTCTTTTCAAGCTCATAAATCTTCATTGCGCCTTCCTTCCCAATCTCGACTATTTTTTTCAAGTCTTCCTTACTAACTCTTCCATCGAGTTGAAGAAGTACTATCTCATTTTTTGATGGTAGGAACGCTATTGGAACATCAGTTGCTCCTTCTCCTTCATGGAAATCTTCCTCTTCTTTTGTAAGATCGAGACATACACTGTCCCCAATTTTTCCAGCAGCGACCGCCGCAACGAGATCCCTCATTGGTAGACCAGCATCTGCGCATGCCATAGACGCAGCTGTAAGACTTGCACATCTCGTACCTGCATCCGCCTGTGTTATATATACTCTTATGTTTATCATGGCTCTTGGCATCTCTTCTAAGATTATTGCCCGATTAAGCGCATTCGTTATAACCTGACTAATTTCGATATCTCTTCTATCCATCCCTGGCTTTGCTCTATCAGGAACCGAAAACGGAAGCATGTCATATTTACAGAGTATAACTGCTCTATCTGCCTTCTCTATATGTCTCGGTTTCACTTCTTCTGGGCCGTAGACTGCAGCCACAGCTTCAGTGTTACCTATTCTAAATCGTGCGCTCCCTTTAGCATTTGGCACAATACCTGTTTCGGCCTCCATTGGCCTCAGTTCATTAAAGTTTCTCTTATCAAATCTTTCCGTGTACATCTTCAAGTAACCTCCTGACCTTCTCTGTAAGATCTGTATCTACATAATTCTCGTCTATGAATTTTATTGCGGATAAAGCAACTGATCTACTGCTTTCATCGCCATCTACCCACACTATTCCATTTTGTCCTACAAGTATATCACATTTTGTCGCCTCTTTTATCATATTTATCATGGCACCTTCTTTTCCAATTAGCCTTGGAAGCTTTACGGAATCTATTCGTGTTATCATTTTAGACTCTAGTTTTCCGTATCTAGTACCTCTCATTGAAATATCCGCAGCATTGTTAGGGTACACTCTGAAAACTCTTGCGTATATCATATCTCCAATCTCGATATATTTATCAAGTTCACCCAGTTCAGCTCTAAAATTTACATCTCTTACATCTAACCTAGTATAGAAAGGGGCATTTATATCAACTACCCAGTATTTGGATGAAATCTCGGTTACTTCTCCTATTATATCATCACCCTCGCTAGGATAGTAATTTCCAGTTAAAGGGTTCACGCTAATTCCTCTATCTGAAATCTGTATCATCCCAAGAAATTTTGAGTAAATCTTATTATCCTCTTCATATGTTCCATTTCCTCCATTTCTTTCGTCGGAAAGTAGTTCACCAGGCGTTACTATATCAAAGTTTTTTACATTTATCATATTTTTCTTATGTTAACACTGCCATGCGTTACGCTTTTTAGCTTGCTAAGCAGTTCATTTTCATTTCCAGCCTTTACTGAAAAATTCACAACAAGTAAATTATTATTTCTTGTATTATCTTTTATGTTTGTCAACCTTTTTAAATATAACATTACGTCATTTGCATATTGAATTGGCACTTCAACTGAGTAATTGAACTCCCCAAGTTTTATTGGAAGTATCTTTTTAAGCTTTTGTAGCACTTCATCAAACTGCTCGTTTTCCGGTTTGTTTACATCAAAATTATGGTGAACATCTTTCATTGCTAGCTCTATTCTTTGCCTAGGTATCGGAAGGTTTGTATTAATATCTATTGCCATTCCAGCTATTTTGTTGATTATCCTATTTTTTAACATTTCTGCCTGTTTTTGTCGGTATGAGGTGCTTAGTTGCACTTCTCCTTCCTTTATTATCTTAAGAGCTATCTTCCTTACATCTTCGGTCCCAAGTTCTCTTTGAAGGTTTCCTGCAACTTCTCCTTTCTTAATATCTTTGAATACTTTATCAACCAACAGGGCAGAATCTATATCTGAACTCCTACCTTCTCTTATTTCTATGGCTTTATCACAGTCTACTTCGATCTCGTACCTTTTGCCATTTTTTTCTAACCTGGCAGTTACTCTATCTACCATGTGTCTATTTTATATATTTCGTTATCTCTTCTTTGCTAAGCTTACGAAATCCGTTCTTGTCTATTACAGCAACTTCAAATCTTTCAGGAGAGTTTTTACTTTCGTCAGATTTTATAGCTCTCATACCAAGATTAGTAAGTTCTTCAGCAGTCATGTCAGGCTTGTACTCCTTTTCAAGCGTCTTGTTTATAACTTCAGAGTTTCCGCCTATTGCTATGGCTTTATACTGAAAGAAAGAACCACTTGGATCAAGCATATAAAGATAGGTTTTATCTCCTTTTATTCCGCCAAATAATATGCTAACCCCAAAAGGTCTTGCTCCTCCATATTGTGTAAGGGCCTGCATTTCTGCACTTATTCCTTTTACAATAAGAAGGATATCAGCCGGCTGATTATACGTCATCTTATATTCTTGTGCGTTATTCTGTGCTTTATCAATAAGCGTTCTTCCATCTGCTATCATCCCAGATATCGCAGCTACCATGTGCGAATCTATTTGAAATATTTTCTCTATACTTTCAGATATTATCAATTTTTCAAGTTCATGTGCCTTTCTGTCGGCTACAAAAACTATACAGTTCTTTCCGGTTAGTCCAACTGCAGATAAACCAAGCGAAACCGTCCTCTTAGCGTACTCTACTTGCAGTATTCTCCCGTCAGGATTGAAAAGAGTTATTGCCCTATCGTATCCCATTAAATCCCCTGGTGGTTCCATTTTTACCTCCTAAAATTTAAAAGATTTTATCTTTTTTATATTTCCACTATTGCATATTGTAAGCAAGTTTACTTTATAAAACTTACTGATTAAAGAAAGGATGAATATGACTTTATATTTGTATTCATTGTTTACAGCCACGACGAAAAAAACTTCGTCGCCGTTCTGTTTTGTAAGTTCTTTTATAACGCGGAAATTTGAGCGTATTGCGAGAAAAGGCTCCATTCTATTAATCATAGCGTAGAGCAGTCTTTCGGGATTTTCCTGGTCTTTTTCACCCACTATTCTAATAAGAAAATATCTTTTTTTGTATCGCATGCTTATCCTTTGTCAAAGATTCTTATAGCATAAACAATAAGAAACGATGCAAGTATGCCAAGAAACGTAAGCATAGGTATACCAACTATCACACCAAACACAGTGTCTACCCAGCTATAAAGCAGCGAAACAAGACCTATAAACAATACTATACCAACTATAACTTCCTCAATTATTCTTTCCCACTCTTGTTTTTTAACTTGGGTATATTCCATAAGTAATATTCTATCAGTATTTATCTATATATAGCTTTTTAGCTGTTAATACTTTATGGTCAGTCTTTGAACAGGCCGCTATATGGTTTTCCAAGGTCTTTAGCGCCAAGATTAAATATTATTGTTTTTATATTTGTCATTTCCTCTATACTGTACCCTACGCCTTCTTTTCCAGCTCCAGAATCTTTGACACCCCCAAATGGAAAGTATGCAGTGCCATGCGAAGGTGCGCCATTCAATGTAACATTTCCAACTTGTAGTGCTTTCACTATTCTCCACACCCTATAGAAATCGTTTGTGAATACTGCAGAATCTAGACCGTAATTGGATTTATTTGCCACGGCAATCGCTTCTTCTTCATCCTTTACTCGTATCATAGTTATTACTGGTCCAAATGTTTCTTCCGTTGCTATCGCTGATTCCAGTGATACATCTTCAAGAACTGTTGGTTCATAGTAGGAGTTTTTGTATTTCCCCCCTGTGATGATTTTTGCGCCCTTTTTGATGGCATCCTGAACCATTGAATCAATTCTTTCCGCAGCCTTCTCGTTTATTACTGGCCCGATATTTACGCCATTATTAAGTGGATTTCCGAATTTGTAATCCTTTAGATGCTCCCGTATTTTTTCATAAAATCTATCAGCTATTGAATTAACTATAAGTATCCTGCTTATGGCATCGCACCTTTGTCCCGCAAGCTCCAAAGAACCTTTTACACACTCTTTCGCCGCCAAATCAAGATCAGCATCATCTAGTATAATTGCAGTGCCTTTGCCACCCAGTTCCAGATGTATCTTTTTTAACCCAGCAACCTGTGCTATATGTTTGCCAACTGTAGTGCTGCCAGTAAAGCTTACCATGTTTATTCCATTATTTTCTATAAGGTAGTCGCCTGCGACACTACCACTGCCAGTTATAACTTGTATTGTTCCGGCAGGAACACCTACTTTCCTGAATATCTCAGCGCACATCAAAAGAGATATCGGATCCGAACTAGGCGGTTTTATGATTACTGAATTCCCAGATAATAATGCAGGTAATATTTTGGCTATTGAGGTGTAAACAGGATAATTGAATGGTGAGATACCAAGCACCACTCCCAAAGGCTCTCTTATCACAAGTGCTATTTTTCTGGTCGTATCACTTGACCAGTCTCCAGGTATATATTCTCCCATTATTTTTCTTGAATCTTCCATGCTTAATCTTAGCCTTTCAATGGTTGCGGTTATCTCGCCGTTCGCCGAATTGTACGCTTTGCCGGCCTCTTTCATAAGTACGTTGACTATCTCCTCTCTGTGGTTTTCTATTTCTTGTCTAATCTTGTTAACAAGTTCCAGCCGGTCTATCGCAGCCATATCTCTTATTTTATGCTTATTCTCATTTGCTGATTTTATAGCTAAATCAAGGTCTTTCTTGTTTACTGAGCCTATTTCTGCGATTTTACTCTCATCTACGCTGCTTATCAAGTCGAATTTTTCACTTGTCTTTACCCATTTTCCATCTATGAATACTTTGAACCTAGGATATTCTCCATCCTCATAAACCTCTGAAAAATAATCACTTAGCTTTAATTTTTCCATACTCTATCTCAATTAATTTAAAGTTTTCCATCTATAAACGTTTTATCATAAAGTTTATTTATAAAGGGTATAAGCGCAAGTGTCGTCGCATTTGCAAATTCTTCTTCCCTCCCCATCTTCCCTTCAGTTAAGAACGAGATTGCCCCTCCCTTTTGTTTCGAATTCTTATCATGAGAAAATTCATCGACTATGACACCGAGTTCCTTGCCTTTTTTTATTTCTTCTACGAATATCTTAGGTAACAATACTGCAGAGGATTTCCCCATGCCAATTTTACCATTTTTGTCAAGTATAACTACTATTCCCTCAAGAAAATATTCGCCGTTAAATTCTTCGCATCCTCCTTCTAGTCCAACTGCAAAGTCCGCGCGAGTTTCTTTAAGTGCATATCCTGCTCGATTTTTTGCGCCTTGGAACATCTCATCAAAAGACATTGGCATGTCTGTCACACCAGATGAGGAAACTACTGAGTTGACTTTAAACTCGTTAAAAAACGTGGAAAAGGCCTTTTTAACAGCGTTTATCTTTACAGGGTTGTTGGATCCGATTGCAATTTCCATATAGTTATCTGATTTTACGTTATTATAGTAAGTTTCCTCCTCATTATATAATTAGCTAGCCATCGTTTGTGATAGAAAGAAGGTTAGAGAAACAATTTGTAGCAGTACATCAATATTAGTATAATGTTATCACTAGATTTTATTATCTATTTTGTATAAATATGCCAAAATATGTAAATTTTATATCTTTTATATATAAAGCCTGAAATGGATACCTTATAGATGCTCCTGTAGTCTAACTTGGACAGAACGCAGGCCTGCGAAGCCTGATATCTGGATTCAAATTCCAGCAGGGGCAATTTATTCATTAACTTAGCCTATGTAATGTTCCTTTTTGTTTTCCTTTTTTTCTTTTTTGAAGTTTTCCAGCGCTCCAGAAATTATTGCATTTACATTCTCTTTTGTTTTTTCTAGGTTTTCAAAAATCTCATTGTGTATATCTACTAATTCATCTACAGTATACTCCTTTAATGAGGTAAGTATGTCAAGAAGGTAAATCGATTTTTCAGTGCACCCATCAACAAGCTTCAATACCTCTTCGCCTTTGTTCTCTTCCTTAAGGAATTTATTTATTACAATATTTTGTTCTGATGAAGGGCTTGAATATACCGAAAAAAGTAGGTCGCCCATAGATCTGAACTCTGCATAATCCCATTCTATCAACCAGTTCATGAACACTTTTTCATCCGGAAACGATTCATTTTTTGAAGAGGGAAAGAATCTTTGGTTGTTAAACCTTTTTATATCCAATCCTTTTTTGTCCAGTTTTTCAAGATAATAATCAACGTTTTTGTCTTCTTCCATCCTTTAATCTGCCGACGATTAGATTAATATATTATTGTTTCTTATTTTCTTGAGTTTTATTCTATCACGAAGGCATGTATAAGACCAAACTGCTATATTGTATCTGCAGAACATATTTAAGAGACAGACAATGAATGTACATTTATGTACATATAACCTATTTCACCATTATTTGTTACGTTTGCATTTAGACTCAACATTATTTCAGTAGAAGGGCCATTTACCGGTTCTCCGACTATAAATGACAGACTGTTAATTATTTCAGTAGATGATGAATTTCCAACGGGAAAATCAAGTGTATATTTTGTAACTTTCATATTCACACCTCCCATATTTTCGGTATACGTGCTATTTGATAGAGAATGATATACAGTAACATTATGTGGAATGGTTGAAAGAAGCGTTCCGTTTAGAGTGGATATAAATCCTAAAGCGGCTGCAGATTCTATGTAATTCTTCATTGCGTTTTCATTACTTAGATTCACTATTGTTGCCATATAATTGCCGTCAACGCTGCCATTACTATATAAATAAATAACCGAACTAAACTGAGATGTAGAATTTGAACTGATTATACTCATCCCGTAGAGCTCATTACCACTTACGTTGATTGTCTTTATTCTTTCATAATTAATGTTTTCATTTAGCGTGCTACTAGATCCTGTCGTAAAATTCACACTCATTGAAAGCGAAGGAAATGTATTGATTATACTACTCACTGAAGATTTATAGAGTATCGGAATCGATGAAACTAATCTATAGGAGGCAATAGGACTTGGCAATTTTAACGAATGGGATAAAAACAGAACAGAAATGGCGGCCACTATTACTACTATGGCAACAACTGCAATAAATGCTCCCTTCATTCCTAGTTTATTCTAGAATATAATATAACTTTAATGTAACCAGTTGGTAATTACTAATTAACAGGTCTTTTTAAAAGATTCGTCATCGCTTCCTTGCAAATATACAAATCCATATATCCCCATCCGGGTCTTTCAGGTTAATATACGATTCTTCGACAAAAAAGCCTGCTTTTTTCACAAAGTCTTCTATCTTTTTTTTGGGATAAAAATGGATAAATTTTTTTGTGCCATCAGGATAAACTTTTACAGTTTCTTTTTTCCCTTTTTTAGTGCTTAAGAAAAGTAACCCCTCCTTTCTTAGTATTCTTGAAAATTCTTTCAATGAAGTACACACCTCTTTATCATCTAAATGGAGAAAAACGGCACTGCAGAATATTCCATCAAACTCTTTGGCTTTTAACTTCAGATTAGTTATACTCATTTTGTAAAATCTACCATTTGGCACCCTTTTCTTTGCTTCTTTTAGCATCCCTTCAGATAAGTCTATACTTGTTACATTAAAGCCTTTTTTGATTAGAAAGTCGGTATAAATACCAGGACCGCAGCCTGCATCGAGTATCTTTCCACTCACGCATTTTTTGATGAATTCCTTCTTTTCATTCGATAGCAAATTGGTGCGCCAGTGTTTATCTGCGTATTTTGATGCTATCTTATTCAGCTTTCCTTATTTTTATGTTTCTGCGCCCAGAAATCTTCATTGTGCAATGGGCTGTCGCTGGCTCTTAGCATTTCAACTGCCTTCTTTTTTAAACCTGTAGTAAGTCTGTAGGGTGCGGACAATCTATGGTGGAAACATTCATCTCGCTGAAAATTCTAATAACTTAGTAGTCTTTCAGTGTATTAATTCTACAGTGGCGTTGTTGATGAGCATACGGAAATACATGTTCAGTCAGAGCAGCCAAATTCTTTGGACCAACAACCACCTGCAAATGGGCGCAATGAACAACAGGCTCAGCAAAAAGCAGGCGAACAGCCACAGAATGGCAGTAACGAGACTTCTCCAGAACGACCAACGCAAAATCAAGAGAATCAACAGTAGCTTCGTTGCAAACGTTAGCAATGGATTTGCTTCTCAGTTGATTTTTTGGTATTTAAAAGCTTTTATATTAAGTGTAATCATAATTTTCAATGAAGCAATTCATACGAAAGAACCTAGAAGCGGTTTTGAATATACTTGCGGATAAAAATGCATTAATACCTCAGATACTTCCGGAAAACGAGGCAGGCCTTGATAAAGATGACATTAATTTCGTTTACCGTAGAATTTCAGATGTAGTTGGGGAAAGAAAGGCACTTTTGATAGGAGGAACTGCCCTTCAAAGGTACTCACACCATAATCCAAAGGATATAGACGTATTAGTTCCTGACAATTTAAAGAGTTACCTTAGCGGGCTTGAGAAAAAAGGGTTTTATGGAATATATGAAAAAACCTTAAAGCCTTTCTTTAGCTCGGAGATTTATGTGTCACATTATAACCTAAATGGTAAAAGAATTCGCGTTGAATTTTACTCTGCGAAAGGCATACTCGATAAGGATATTACTATTGATTATGCTATATCTAAAGCAAGGTCTGATAAATCCAAATACGGAGATGTATACTACGCAGATCCATATACCCTTTTAATATCTAAATATAATTCATGGAAAAATCGACTTTTCAATGGGCGAGCTGACAAGGATCTTATAGATCTTAAGGAAGCTAATTTTGATATTTTAGATACAGAAATAACTAGGAAAATTAAAGAAGCGTATGCCCCAAATATAGTGTCAAGAATGGAATCACTTATGAGTGATCTTGTTCGCTTAGTATATAGAAACGTCCATAAAGAAGAATATTAATTTGGGGCATAATCTTTCTGTGTTGTTAGCTATTTAGTTTATTTGCAGTTTAAGGTTCTTTGAACAGTATAAAGAGACTTATTAAAGTTACTAAATTGGCTTTTTGCAAAATCCGCCCCAATTTCAAAACAGAGGGTGTTATTCGATTGGTATAAAGAAATAGATGCGTAGTAAAATGGTATTCTAGTTATATTGAAAATTACGCTTTGGTTATATACAATGTTTATTCCTACGTGATTTGACATGTTAACAACCAGCAATTGGGATGGTAAGTATTTTCCAAATTCCTTATCATAAGTTAGGTTAGAATATACATAGTGTGTTATGTTTATTGGAAAACTTGAATTTACAGAAGTTATATTTATTTCTTCTAGGTAATATTTCAGTTTTGATGGAGATAAAGCAAATAAACTCTCGTTATACGTGGAATTTAACCTCTGAAAACCTATCATTTGCATATAGAAATTACGAAGAGGGGGGAATTTGTCTTCAAAATACCTCCTTGCAAAAGATGCATTTCTGCCCTTTGTGTAATAACTTATGTTTATACTGTTGATGTTGGATATAAAAGCAGGAGCATTGCCTATTGTCGCAAGTATAAATGAATTGGGCAGAAGTATGTTTAAATTTGTATTTCCGAGCAGCTTACTTACGTTTGTTTGGTTTAATGAATTGTTAGTTACAGAAAAAGCAGCAGTGGTGTGAGATATTAATCCAGTTAAATTAACATTTATTGAATTTAAGGGGTAACTATAGCTCAAAGTGGTGTAATTCACTGTTCTAATCCCTTGACTACCAACTAATATTGAGAAAAACGATGAACCTCCCACAGATGAGATAGAAGAAAGTTGCAGGGGAAACAACATGTAAAATGTTGTAAACACTAGAAATATTACGAAACTTGCGGCTATGAAATACCCTACACCTGGCATTACTTCTTCTAATCCACCAGTCATTCTATTCCAGTTTAACAGCACTGATAATATGACTATTGTAAAAAGCAATAAGAAAATATATATAACATCTCCTAATAGCGTAAGATTGAGGAATATCTCAAATATGACAAATAGGAAAAGCGAGGAGGAAGCTAACAAGATGGCAAGCAACCCACCACGCTTTTTGTTCTGTCCTAGCCATTTTTTACTAGTGTAAAACAGTTTGCTCGTTATTATCGCCGCGAGGCCAAAAACTATCATAAGTCCGTCAACAAAACTTATATCTTGGGGCAATAATCCTAAAACTATATACTTTGGAAGGATAGAAATTAACAGATTCGAACCTATGAACGTAAGCAAGCCTGCTAAAAGCGTTATAACTCCTGCTATTAACAATGCCGTTCCTACAATCAAAAAAATAGTTCTAGCCACAAGAGCATTGCCAAAATCTGCCATCATATTTATAACAATTTTCAGTATATATCTTATTTCTTCACTTGGATATCAATCGCGATATCTCTTTTTCGATATAGTTTTTTCTACTGAGTTCTGGTAATCCTTCGATTCTTCGCAGCGCATTTAACCTGGAAAGTGCCTCTCTTTCTAATGAACTATGGATTTTTTTATGTTTTCTTTTTCTATAATTTTTGCTAGTTTCTATCAAATCTTTTCTTTCTATGTGCAATAGCTCATGAATTATGATGCTTTTTATGATTTCTTCCCTAAAATTTTCATTTTCTATCTTTAAAAATAGCCTATTTATTTTTATATAGAACTCTTTATTTCTTATTTTTCTTCTTACAGTAGTTACTACATGTCTCTTAAATAGTCCAGTTGTTCTTTTCGTTCTAGTTATTTCAATTTCCGCAGTCACCCTACCAAGTACAGTTTTCGGCAGGTCGTAATAACCTATATTTATATATGCGCCTCTTAATGGAGAAACTACTTTTAGGCAGTCATTTAAAAAATCAAGACACTCGTCATTTCCACTCGTTTCCATACATGATACTTATTTATAATGCTACTTTTTATTAAAGATATCAAATATTTTAATGGAATCTGTCATGAGTCACTATAAAGATACACATAAAGACCTCCGAGATTTAACACTGTGCTACCTCGTCGACAAAGAAAAAGGACTAGTGTTGATAGCTATGAAAAAACGTGGTTTTGGTGTCGGAAAGCTGAATGGTGTAGGTGGAAAGGTAAAACAAGATGAAACAGTAATCGCAGCAATGCTGCGCGAAACGGAAGAAGAGATAAACGTTGTACCAAAAAACTTCGAAAAGGTTGCAGAGATACGTTTCTATTCCAAAGACAACCCAAATGATACGGATATGAATCAGATAGCGCACGTTTTCCTTGCTTATACCTGGAGAGGTAAACCAGAAGAAAGCGAAGAAATGGCTCCCCAATGGGCTGAAATTGATAATTTACCGCTTGAAAAGATGTGGGAGGATGACAGATATTGGTTACCGAAGATATTAGACGGAAAAAAATTGAAAGCCTCATTTTTATTTGATGACAAAAATATAATAGTGAATAAAGAGGTATACGAAGTCGATAATTTTGATTAAAATTCTTTAGAGAGATTAACACCTTTTACACTGTTCGCGATTTTTGTTAAATTCTGCTGTTGTTTATTGTTTGTGGAGCCTAATTGCCCATTCAGCTAGTTTCTCTATAAGGTTTTTTATCAATTCAACTGTATCATCTTCTATAAATATGCCATTCTCTATTTTCTCACCAGCGCCACCTATGAAAACCTGTGGTCTTTCCAACGGATGGGCATTTAGGAATGAAAATATCTGTCTAAGGTGATATTGTGCGAGGGCAGTCCCTATTATAGCACCACCGCTTGCTCCTATCGTTGCTACTGGCTTATCATCAAAGGAATTATCACCATATGGTCTTGATGCCCAGTCAATTGCATTTTTAAGCACCCCTGGAATAGACCTATTATATTCTGGAGTAGCTATAAGGATAGCATCAGCGTTTTTTATAGAATTCTTGAATTTTTTCACGCTTTCTGGCATATTTGTTTCCTTATCCTGATCGTATAATGGTATCTCATTTAAATCAAGCACTTCTATCTTAATGTTTTCAGGGGCGTATTTTTGGGCAGTGTTTATTATTGCCCTGTTAAACGAATTTTTCCGAAGACTTCCTGCGAATGCAGCTATAGTTATCTTTTCCATTTTAGACTATTAACCGCATCATATTTAAATTTTTCTATGATATCGTATTTACGATATTATATCTCTAGTTTCAAATGCTTATTTTTATACCTTTAAACTCGTCCAGAATGAATCGTCGTTTTTATTCGAGATTCAAACCAAATGCGGAAAAGAACTCTTGGTATGATTCAATCTTTCTACAGTGTGCCCATAATGTATATAATCTGTTATGATGTGCCGTATTTTATATGGTGTGGAGAAAATAATAAAGTGCTTTTTATATTTTAGGAGTTAGTAAGTTTTTTATAAATAAAGATACGATGGATGACAAATATATAAATTAGCATCCACACTATTGTATTTTTTACTGAACTTGAACGTTTCTAGTATCTCATTATGAATATTACATCACTCTTAAACTTTTTTTATGATGTTTCTAGTGATAAGCAACGGTTCAGCTGCATTAATTTTGCCAAGTCTCGGAACCAATTCACCATTATAAGCGCTACAGTATCTTTACTTATATTGTTATTTACAATCCTTTTTTAATATTTTTTGAGATAGATGTATATACACTAAATTTATAATTAATTAATGAAAAAAAACGCAACCGTGAACAGTACATTCAAGTTTTTTCTTCTTTCCAGAGCTACACGAAGTGTATCTTTGATATTTGTCACGTTATCATTACCGTTATACCTTTTTGCACTTAATTATGGTATAATCTCCATAGGAATAATCTATTTTGTTATAATGACATTCAACGCTTTGCTGGCTATTCTACTAGGGGCTATAGGAGATAGAGTAGGTTATAAAAAAGCTCTTATTATAGGAGAGGTCTTTCCAATAGTGGCTTTGGCTATGCTTGCAATTTCTACAAATTTTTTCGTAATAATTTTCGCTGCTGTAATAGGGGGAATAGCAGGCGTCGCAGGTGGAATGAGAGGCGTATTCTCCCCTGGTTCTACAGCGTTGATAGCCAGTAACTGGCAAGATCAGAAGGAAAGAATTAAAAAGGTGGCGGAGATGAACTATGTTGGATCTGGATTTGCAATTATAGGCAGTCTGTTACTCTATTCCAGGTCTTTTCTTATAGGTTCAGCCGGAACAATAGGAAGTTTCCGGTTACTTTTTGCGCTATCAGCTTTCCTCGTTCTGGTTTCTATGTTTTCATTATTCTTTGTAGAAGAAGTAAATCGACCAGAAAAAACAACGAAGATAATGAAGACGGAAAGTGCAAAATATTCGCTAAGAATGATGGTCGCCAATTTTTTTAACGGTGTAAGTCTGGGATTAGCACTTCCTCTTCTTCCGCTGTGGTTTGAACTCAAATTTGCCGTTCCAATAAGTATGATAGGGATAATCTATACTATGTCTTATATCGCAACTGCAATGGGGTCTTATTTTACAGCCAAAAATGCTTACAGAGCGAAATTTTCAATATTATTTATAGCATCTTCTACAAGGACACTTCAAGGGATTATGCTTATGGTTATAGCATTTTCACCATTATTTTTTATTTCCTCAGCTTTTTTCATAACAAGATCATTCATCGCCGGATTAGGGTCTCCTTCAAGAAGTGTAATGAATATGAAAGGAGTCAATTCCCAAGATTATGGTACGGCTTTTAGTTTTATTGGTCTATCTAATCGTTTATCACAGACCAGTACTGGTATAACAGGGTATTTAATGGATATATCTTTACCTGTTCCAATTATTTTGGGAGGATTACTGCAGACAATAGGTGGTTTTATTTACTTTAAAGTGCTCTCTCCGAAAAAAAATAGGCCTTATAAGTAAGCTGATTTTATAATTAGAATGGGTTTGGATTCTATTCTAGATGTAGCCAAAAGTAGTAAGGGAGAAAAGCATTTAAACTCTTATCTCAAAAAAGCATCTGAAGGTGTAAAGAATTTTTACAAAACTAATTTGTCGGTTAAATTCAAGCTATTATACGAAAGTGCAGCTATGTTTTCTGATAGAATCTTAACCTTTCTAGGCATAGAATATAGAGTAAGTAGTGAGTCAAATCCTATCATGGCAAGACTTTTTAATTACGCAGGAGTAATACCTGTGGAGGTGGCCAGTTACATGGCTGCAAATGTGTTATTGTATTATTTTACCAGCAAGATTCACAAGAAAATAGGATTAAAACCTAGGGAAATGCTTGGTAGCGTATACCTTGGATTGGGCGGTGCAGAATCGCTTGTTTCATTACACAATTATCTTCTTATAAATAATTATAATGACGCCATTTCCAATATGACATATACTCAGTCATTGTTTCCAATAGGATTAATCATAGCAGCGCCGTTTACGTATTATCTCTACAAGGATTACCGTCTCAAAAAAGTAAATAGGGAGAAAAAGGCTCCAAAAATATGAAAATGTATTCTTACTTAATGGTTAGTAAGGGTATATAAGCCAATAACTAGTATCGTTGATATGGTGTTTGTAGATTCACTGTCTCTAGAACTGTTTACGCTTGCACTTGTCGGAGCACTTATCGATTACGTTGTTATAGGGATGTACAAAGACTATAGGGCAAAGTACGTTAAAAAATCCGCTCCGAAAATAAATGTTGAATCACGTCTTGAAGATTCCGTTTTTATATTGGGGTCAATAACCTTATTTATACTTGTCATGGGATTTTATGGCGAAATGACCTGGAATTTGCCAGGAGCATACAACCTTCTCTTCTATGATCCATATATAATGTTGGGGATAATATTGCTGGGACTTGTAATGTCAGTAAAACATAAGCACAAACTACAATACGTCGGACTTATCGCTTTATTTACAGGATTTATACTTGTAGAATATGGAATAGCAGGGTATAACTTACATTATACTCAGTCTCCGCTGGACTTGCTAGGATTATATCTTTCGTTTGGACTTGCAGGAATCTTCGCATATCCTATGACTCTAATAATCGATAAATACAGAGCAAACGGTGGTAATAAGCCACTACCGGGAAAATGGATAGTCTGGATAATATTGTTTCTTATATTTATGACCTTGGGCGTGGGTTTGGCAGCGTTTACTGGGGCAACATCGATACTTTCACACCTAGCAGTCCCACCTTAAACTACCTCTCCTTATAGCGTTTGAAAGTTTTCTATAAATATAATGAGTCATATAAGTTACCATGGAGATGAAGGAGTTTAATAATATTCATCAAAAAATTTCTATACTTGGGGTTGGCACATGGGAATTGAGTGAAAATGTGTCCGAAAACGTAAAAGCAATAAAGTACGCTCTGGACAACGGTGTTAATTTTATTGACACTGCAGAGATATACAACACCGAACCTATAGTTGCACAGGCGATAAAAGGATATGACCGAGAAAAATTGTTTATAGCAAGCAAAGTCTGGCCAACGCACTTTCATTACGATGACATTCTAAAGGCATGTGAAAGTAGCCTCAAAAATCTGGGAACAAGTTATCTAGACCTTTATCAGTTACACTGGCCTAATAAGTCCATAAATATAAGAGAGACGGTAAGTGCAATGGAAAAACTGGTCAAAGATGGTAAAATAAGGAATATAGGGATAAGCAATTTTTCGCTCGAGGAAATGAAAGACGCCGTGTCTGTAATGTCAAAATATGAACTTGCATCGAATCAAGTGGAATACAGTTTGGTCACAAGAGATGTAGAGAGTGACGGAATTTTTGATTACTGCAAGGAGAATAAGATATCCCTTATAGCATACAGTCCGCTTTCACATGGAAAGATATTCAAAAATGATGGATTGGTAGCAGATATCTCGTCTATAGGTAAGAAATATGGAAAAAGCCCGGCACAGATAGCTATAAGTTGGCTTCTTCACAAAGAAAACACTTTCCCAATCCCTAAAGCAAGTAATTTAAGACATATGGCAGAAAATATCGAAGCGATTAATATCAAACTTACTATGGAAGACCTGTCATTTCTTTCGGAACTTGAACAAAAATATCACTTCGAGCCAATTTCGAAAACGCATAAAAAAACATGAAGACTGTGTAAATAACTATAATTTTGGGCGATAATGGTCCAATTAAAGACATAAAAATAAACAAATGAATAAGTAACCATGGAATGCAAAACCCTAAATTTTTTAAATATACTCGGTAAAAAATGGGATGCGACCGTCCTAGAAGAGATAGGTGGTGAAGATGGTATAAACTTTGACAAATTAGTAAGTATGAATCCGAATATTTACCCTAAAACACTTGATAAGGCATTGAAGGATTTGGTTAACAATGGACTTGTAAACAAAAAGATATTCTATTTAAATAAAATAAAGCATAGTCAGTATTCGATCACTTCTTTGGGAAAACGGCTACTTGCTTCATTTGAGACTTTCAAAAATGTGAACTGCTTGGACAGCACGAACCAGGTTAAACAGTGTGGAGACTGTGAATCCGGCCCAAACAAACTATGATACTAACTACACAGTTACCTAAAACTATAAAAATAATATCAATAGTATAAAATTATGAACAATAACCGCGATAAAGCTCAATCTAGCGGACAAAACGGTTTAAGAGAGCTATTAAGGCCACTATCAGGATTATTACAAGATCAGTATATAAAATATGTTCCTTCCTACGGTAACAGCTTTTTCTTTACAATAGGGATTTATCTGCTGGAACTTTTTGTCATATTGGCTCTAACTGGTATAATAATGGTTATATTCGGACCTTATTGGTGGGATACTACTGCGATAGGAACTTTATTCAGGAGTATCCATTTATGGGCAGCAGAGGCATTCGTAACCCTGATGTTCATTCATTTACTAGTGAATTTTTCCACATCCGCCTTTAGGAAAAAGAAACTAGTGTGGGTTATAGGCAGTATTCTTCTTCTACTTGTACTTTTTGAATTTGCATTTGGAGTTGGAGTGGAAGGTGGTCTGGTCTCACAATGGAATGATAAGGCTGGCGCAGATTTGTGGAACGGGATGGGGCTAGGTTTCTGGCTGAATCCGTTAAACCAAGGTGCGGTGTTTGGTTGGCACATTGCAATCTTTCCAATTTTACTTGCTTTAATGATTTTTATGCATTACTCACTTGTAAAAAAGAGTGGTTTGAGCAAACCTTACAGAAAGGATATACCATATAAGATGGTAAATGCAGATCATAAAAAAATGTATAGGAGAATGATTTACATTTTCGTAATGGTGCTTATTTTTTCATTTGTATTTAGTTCCCCATATATAGCACCACTTACAATAAGTCAAGTGGCACATTCAAATCCCTCAAATATAGCGACTACTTTGCTGCAAGAATATAATTTCTCATCTGGAACGGCTACGTACACTAACACTGTAAACCCATACGTTTTCAGCACAAGAGATGTTTATTTTATCACACCATATTCTGAATATGTTACATTTTCAAATAAAACGAATGAGTTATTAGCCTACGATGCAGAAAATAGCTCCGTCCAAGGACAAAATTTTATAAGTGCATACAGTTACTTTGCCAATAATGGCTCAATTTTAAAAGCCTTAAGTTCAACAAATCCATTAATAGTGGCCACAGCACAGCTTACTGAGATGGCACAGAGTGGCGAATACCAATTAGTAATCCAAAATGAAAGTGCAAGTGGGCTTGATGAAACTTACGTTCTAAGGTTCCTATACGACACCGGTTCACTTGCTATAGCAGCCAAGAGTTTTGGATTGAGAACTTCACAGTTCGGAATGCTTAAAGTTGGTGCTCCACCGTGGTCGGTACAATACTGGTTGATACCTTATAATATACTAGAATTAACCACATCAAATATATCTTGGTGGGGAGATTTAGAAAATGGATTAACCGCAATGACGATTTTCCTTATTTTGATGCTGTTCCCATTTATACCTGGACTAAGAGACTTACCAGATAAATTAAAGATGTATAAACTGTTCTGGAACAAATACACGAATCCAGAAATGCGTAAAATAAAGAAGTAATCCGATTTTAGATTATTTCCAAATGTTTATTATATTATCAGTGCTTAGAACATCGAAAAGTTTTTTCATGTTCAAAAGAGACCGTTCATGTGCTTCTTTATCACTAGAGGATGAAGAGTCCGAGCATACAACTGTATAAAACCCCCTATTTCCAGAGTCTCTTGCTGTTGATTCCACCCCTATTTCAGTCGCTATGCCTGCTATAACCAACGTTTCAATACCAGCATTTCGAATCATTAATTCGAAATTAGTACCTATAAAAATGCTTGCAGTGTTTTTATTTATTATTATCTCATTTTCCTTCGGCAGCACCGTCAATTCGAACATTTCCTTTGGTATTTGTGACAGCCTAAATTTCATTTTACTTGATGAATATTTTCTCGATGGAGATTCAAATTCTGTGGGCAGAGGAGTTATTTTTGTAAAGAATACTGGAATTTTCTTTTCCCTCGCTACGGTTATTAATTTCTCAAGATTTAATAAGAAATCCTCTTTATTATATAAATTATTTACTAGCATTTTCTGTACATCCCATACAATTAGAGCAGTGTGATTAGGATCAATCACCTCATTTATCTCACTGTAAACTTTTCTTTCCATTTACGGTGTAATACTGCAAGATTTATAAAGTTTTTTAGTCGGTGTTGTAAAATTACTTGTATTATATCATTTTTGCTATTCGTTAGCCATACTACAAAATTTTAATAATATGCCAAATTAAATATAAGATGGATTTAACAAAAAACATACTTATAAAAGCCAACCCAGGAACCGGTAAAACGACATCTCTTGCAGACAGAGTCATTGAACTTATAAAAAACGGAGTAGATGAAAATGAGATACTTTGCCTGACATTTACAAATAAAGCAGTTGATGAAATGTTTGATAAGATAACTTCTAAATTCGTGCAAAATGGGATAGGAGTAGCAAGAATAAATAATTTAGGTATATCGACTTTTCACAGTTTTTGTAACAATTACTTTTCGGAAGAAGGTAGGGGCTATGAACTTGTAAGCAATAATTTCATAAGATTTGCTATCTATAAAAGCCTAGAGAAAAACAATGCATTTAATTATGAAAGAGATTACATAGTGCAGGATTTAATACCAAAAATAGAAAATTCGATAAGATACATAAAAAGCTTTAACGTGTTTCCAAGCAGAATAGACCTAACAGCAACAAAGGGAGACTTAATGAATAGTTCTTTTCTTGAAAATATGAGTGGGATACGTGTTGATGAAATATTGGCATTCTTGGATTATTTTATAACAGCATTCGAAGATTATGAACGAGACAAAGGTGATAAAAAAATAGATTATAATGACCTATTAAGTAAATTTTTGATAGAATATGATCCATTGAAAAAGCACTATAAATATGTACTCGTTGACGAGTTACAGGATCTAAACGACGTCGAAGCGGCTATAGCGCGTATGTTAGGAGATTATCTCTTCTTAGTAGGGGACAGGAAACAATCTATATTCGGATTTCAAGGAGGGAGTTTAAAAAATTTTATGGAATTAGAGAAATTACCAAACCTGGAAAAAAGTACGAAGACTCTGAACTATAGAAGTTATAATCGAATATTGGACTATTCTAAGAATTATTTTCTTAGTAAGACAAAGGACAAAACTTACAATGAAGAACTAAATGATTTTAGAGGTAATCTTGGCGCTGGTGGAGAAGTATTGCAGATTGTCGGGAGCAATGTTAATAATATTGCAGTTAAGCATGCAATGGATTTGCTTTACAATGGTAAAAAAGTTGCAATAATTTCAAGGACAAATGAACAGATATTGGACATATCAAGGCTACTAGATGCGAAAAATCTGAAATATGCAACAACTACAAGTGCATCTGTGTCTCAAAGAGCCAAAAATTCGGTTATAGATTTTATAAAAGGATTATTTTATAGAGATGAAAGAGACATCTTGAAGGCACTTTTCACACCATTCTCGGGTATACCTCTAAGAAAAGCATTTGAAATTGAAGAAAAACTCAGAAAAAAAGAGATAACTTTTGATGAGGTGAAGAGACTGGCAAAACCATTTTTTGACAGCCTTCAAAAATCATTCGATATTTATGGTATAAATAAGGTTTTCAATGAGATAATACTTCCCATCTCTATGGCACTGGATAAGGATTATTATATAAGTGCGTCGGCAATTCTTGAAAATTTGAATGACTATTTTGGAAACGCGGATATACCCAATTTAGATGATATGTTGATATATCTTTCTGCAGCAGAGGATAGTTACCAGTCCGATAACACTGAGGAGAACTTGATCCTGACAACCGTCCATAAGGCAAAGGGACTGGAATTTGACAACGTTATTTACATACCAAAAAAACAAAACACTCGAACAAGCTTTATCGATCTGATAACAAATTCTATAATAAAACAGGCGAAGGGAGTGGATGTAAAGGAAGAACTATCCGAAGAAAGTATACGTGTAGACTTCGTTGCATTTACACGCGCAAAGGAGCGGCTTTTGGTTGTTACCAACCCTGTTATTTCAGAGGATTACTATATAGAAGGATTTATCGATAAAAAGTATGAAGAAATAGAAGACGAACCAGCACCATATAAAAAAAGATATGAGGAAGCGTATTCTCTTTTTGTTAATAAGGAATATGAGGATTCAAAGAAAGCTTTAGAGGATGAAAACAGGTGGCTATCAGAAAGAATTTATAATTATTTCCAGAATAGCTTGAAAAAGCTTTCTTTTTCGCTTATAGATGCCGCTCAAGACCCGACAAGTTTCGTAAAAAGTCATATATTAGGAATAAAGGAAAAAACCACAAGCATAAACTTTGGATCGAGAGTACATGACATAGCAGAGGACTATTTTAAAAATATTTTAAAGGAGGAAGAACTAGGAACGAATGAGATAAAGGCGCTTGAAAACATAAGAAACGTGATTGGTGAGATAAAAACAAAATATGGTGCTGAACAAATTGATTCCGAAAAATCAATAGAACTTCCATTAGAAGCAATATTTCCGGATTTAAAAGAACATATGATGTTTACAGGTAAACTTGATGCTATTTTCTTAAACAAAGAGAAGAATAAATTATTAATAATAGACTTCAAAACAGACAGATCTGATGAAAACGGTTCAAAACATAGAAGACAACTTGCACTTTACAGGAGAATGCTTGCGATTGAGAAGAAAATAGACGAGAAAAATATAGACACTGCCATCGCATACATAAATCTGACAGGAAAAATAAACACTGGAAAATTTGACTGGAAGCTGGACACTCGTAAAGTTAAGGACTCACAAATGGAAACGATACAAAAACACATCATGCAACTGTTCGAATACAAAGAAAATCCGGAAAAATTAATAGAAAAATTAATAGAAAAACATTATTATTCTGACAGCCTGGGTGAAGAAATTTTCAATAGACTAAATTACGAATATGGACACTCGAAACATTATGATAACAAATGAGGATTATTTTTACGCATTTTTTGCTGCAGTGATATCGTTTTTTATAGGTTTCTTACTAGTCTTTCTGGTTTATCCTAATTATTTTCAACATGACCCTTCGAGTCTAGTCATAGCACTTGTAATTTTTATTGAAGTAACCATCTTTTCAGTTTTATTTTTTATTATGCGAAAAAAACGTTAAATCTTTAGTTACTATTTTGTCTAGTCTTTTCATTTCCCCTTGTAAGAGACAATATCGCCGCTATAACTAGCATAAATATTAGAAATATGAACGATAAATGCATTCCAGTTATAAATCCGTTGGTTATTCCTCCTATAAGTTTTGAAGTTCCTACAAAAATTTCGAAAGCCAAGTATCGTGGTATAGCCATCGTCGCCGTGACTATAACGATTATAAAACTTCCCATCATCCCTATACTTCCAAACAGACGAAGCATTCCCGAGGCTGTTCCAAATCTACCGGCTTCGCTGCTTTTCATTACAGCGCTGTTATTTGCAGGCCAAAACATCGCTCCTCCAATTCCAGTAATAGCAGATCCTAAAAGTACTATATATATTGTAGAATTTACTTGTAGATTAAGGTAGACTGCCACGCCAGCTATCATCACTAACAATCCGATGGTTGAAAGAAGTCTTGCACCATATTTATCGGAAAGTCTGCCCATAAACGGTGCGAATACACCACTTAATATATAACCTGGAAGAAGTAACAGTGAAGCGTAAAAAGGGGAGAAACCTCTTACACCTTGCAGATACATTATAAGCATAAACGCGACGCCCATAAACCCAAGACCTTGAAACATTGAAGCCAAAATGGAATTGCGGAATATCTTGTTTTTGAACATTGAAAATTTTATTACCGGAGTACTGAAATTTTTCTCTCTGAAATAAAATGGTATCATAACGAAAAAACCAATTCCAAGTATTACTAAGTTCACAAAATTCAAACCTACTGAGGCGATTTTGACTCCAGAATAAAGTATCATCGAGAGAGGTACTGCAAGCAGGAGCATCCCCAAGATATCCAGTCTTTCTTTTTCTGTATGATTATATGTGATATATTTAAGCGCAAGTAAAAATAATCCTGCCCCTATAGGTACATTTATGAAAAAGATATACCGATAGCCTATAAAAGTGGTTATGATACCTCCCAGCACTATCCCAAGCATTGCGCCAACATTCCAACCCATCCCTACAAATCCATACGCTTTGCCGAGTCTTTCCCTACGAAAAGTGTCAGCTATTATTGCCCCACTGTTTGAAGTCATCATCGCACCTCCCAATGCTTGGAAGGCTCTAAAAAGTATAAGACTTGTATCTGAGGGGGCTATTCCGCACATAAAAGAAAATATTGTAAAAATTGCAATCCCCGTATTGAAGACTTTTGATTTCCCAAATATATCACCTATTCTTCCGAACTGAGTAGACGCTACTGCTGTAATAAGAAGATATATAAGTATCACCCATATTATGGTCGAAAGATTCGAATGTAAAGCCTGTGTTATTGCTGGAAACGCAAGAAGCACTATGGTGGAATCTATCGATGCCATCAAGACTCCAATGACCAGTACAGCGAGGATTATATTCTCACTTGGTCCTTTCTTCCCTCTGTTGACAGTATTTTTCATATTTGACATACGATAAAATCTATACGAAAATCTAATTTAAATTTATATCTATTTGACAATATCTTGAAGGTTGTTTATAGTCTGTTTTACAACATCATTTATAGCCTGTCTTACAGTATCTTCCCCAAATAACTTAGCCATTTTTCCCAACTCTATTTCAGCCTTCCAACTTACAATAGTTGAATTTTCCTTTGCATTAATATCAATATATAATGAAATGGAAAATTTAAGTCCTATTGCAGAACCGGTGCCTGCTATTAGAACGTGTTTATTCTCAGTTTTTTCCTTTATTTCTGCAGAAAATTTGACGTTTAGATTCGATAAATAGCTGGCCCCTATAAATTTTAAAGTATATTTCTTTGCGTCAACCTTAAACTGGAGCTGGAAGGCCTCACCACTTACCTCTGTTGCTGTTACGTCTGGCAAACACTTTGCAAATTCGCTAGGATTTGACACTACCCCCCATATCTTTTCAACTGTTGAATTCACTTCGAAATTACCTGTGAGTTCCATTCTAACTAAAAAGCCGCCTAGAATATAAGAAGTCAATTACTCCTGAATATATATCAGAATATGTTTTTCCAGATGACTCGTTTATAATCTCTAGAAGTATATCTTTGCTTATAGACAATGATTTTGACATCTCATCTATATTTTCCTTTGTTATATCTGGCCAATAAAGTTTAATTTTATCAGTGCTAGAACTTTTACCAGAACCAAGTTTTTTGGTAATAAAATCACCTATATCTCTTGCCATTAATCTAGAAGTGCTTAATTTTCCCCCAACTATGCTAATTATTCCATTAATATCATCATTTTCAGAATGATCTATTATTCTGAAATCCCTGCTTATTTTTCTACTGTCCTTTTCATCACCTGCGGCTATCAATGGCCTAACTCCTGCGTAATATCTATAGACTGGATAGTCTGCCAAAGCTGGTATCATTTCACTGCCAGATTTATGAAGAAAATTTATATCTTCCTTGTCTATATCAAAATGGTCGGGATCATCAATTATAAAGGAAGTTGTGCCTACTATTGAGTCATTGAAAAATGGCACAATTATATCACCATCCGATGGTTCTCTTAACCGATTTAATATACTTTTTGTAAATCTCCTATTTATTACGGCCATAGTTCCTGCGGAAAGTATCATGTCTATACTGTTTATACCCAACTTTTCGTTTAGAAGCTTGGATGTCCAAGCACCACTTGCATTTATAACCAAGTCTGCATTTATTTCCTTTGTTTCTCCATTATTATTCTTTATCTTTACGCCCCTTACTTCTGTCCCATCTTTTATAAAATTGATGACTTGCGAATTTAGATATACTTTTGCGGATTCTCTTTTTGCAGTAAGAAGCAAACTCGTTATAAATCTAAATGAATTTATAGTCTTATCAGGTACTCTATAAGCGACCTTGACATCTTTGCTTAAAAATGGTTCTTCTTTAAGTATTCTAGTAGGTTCGACCATTTCTGTCGCTATCCCAGCCGCAGCACATCCTTTTTCAAATCTGTCCTGAAATGCCATGTCACTGGAATCCAATGCCACAAAGAGTCCACCAGTGTTTTCTATACAAAATGGTGCTATGTCTGATATTACTTTATTGTCAGTTATGCTTTCCTTAGCTGCGGCAACGTCATTCATTGCATACCTGGCCCCGCTGTGCAACATACCATGGAATTTTCCGCTAGTTCCACCGATTATATTCCCCTTTTCTATAACCGTTACATCAAAACCTCTGCTTGCCAGGTCGTGCGTTATAAATGAGCCTGTAGCGCCCGCACCTATTACAACTATCTTGGTCGGTGACATAACGTTATCAGGTTTCTGATAATTAAATAGTTGTATTTATACGCTATTTTTTCCTCAATATCAACAAAGAATGATCTTTTTGGTAAGGGTATAAATCTATGCTTCGTAATACGTCAAATTTTCCCCTTAACTTATTCGTTTCGTTCCTGATAATTTCTTTTGGGTTTACAGAAACGTCTATACTCCTAGTTTTTATTGCAAAAACACCTATTTTACCGCTTTTTAGAAACATATCTGCATTCTGAATAAATATCTCAGTCTGATCCCTCTGTGCTACATCCTGGTATAAAAAATCACATTTTGGGACGGAGGACTTATACAACAAAGGTTTTCTTGCGTCGTTTACTATTGGGAATATATTTTTCCTGTTATTTGCAAGCAAAACCAAGTTTACTGCCATTTCTTCAGCTATTTCAATGGCATAAACTTTCCCGTTCGTCCCTATCATATCAGAAACGTGAGAAACTGTAGTTCCGGAAGAGGCTCCTAAATATAGAACAGTATAGGAATTTTTTAAATCGATACTGGTTAACCCCTTGTAAAAAGCCGCTGCAAATTTGCTCCTATGTGGAATCCATTCTCTGTAGATACTATTGTTGTACCTGAAAATTTTTTCTCCATACACAGAAGCATCCCCATATGCACTTTGTGTAACCAGTGTTCTCTTGTTCTTGCCGTCATTTAACAGCCAATAAACTCCGTCAATCTCTTTTTTTAATTCCATTTTTATTCTTCACTCGCTTTATGGCTTCAATCATTTTTGACTTTATTTCCTTGCTTTTGTCAAGTTTTGAAAATACATCCGTTTTTATCGCAATAGAAGTATATGAAGCAACAATTTTCGCAATCTTCCCCTTGAGTCCTTCCGGCGCTTCCATAAGAGCGTCATGATTGTATATTATACCGTACTTTGGTGTGGCTTTCTTCCTTCTAGCAGCAAACATTGCCTTTTCGGCACCCAATACTTGGAGCTTGGAGGAGGTCATTAACGCAAGAAGGCTTGCCTTTTTTCCAAGATATATCATTCTAGCTGCAAGTTCTGGGCCCAGAACTCCTGTAAGATTAGGGTATTTCTCGCCCATCAGACTGTAAAGCCTTTCATCCACGAATTTTTTAAGATCCGCAATGTTCTTCGCTTCGTTTACAGACATAGAAACTATCTGTATATCTTCTTCATCAACATCGTAACCCATACTATCATCACTTATCCCTAAAAGCTTCCCTAGGGAAGTTCGATCGCAAGCACCTTCCAAGGAGGTTATAAAAGAATCTCTATCTTTCAATATATTGGCTGCTTCTGGATAATAGAGAAAATACAGGTCGTTTAACTGCTCAAAGAGCGTATTTTCGGATTTTTCTATAGAGTCTGAGAGCATTACCAGTTTTCTTATAAGATCATCTACCAACCAACCTTCTTTTATCTTTTTTCTAGCATTTTCTACAAAAATTGAATTGTCCATAATTTTTTTGACAAGGGCAATCTAACCTTGCTAATGAATCCTTAGTAGTTATAGTGATTAATACTTTTTATAGACAGCTTAGCTCAATCGTCGAATTTCGGGCCACTGCCCTTTTTTGATATGTCCGTCTTCTGCCCGTTAGTTGTTATAGTTATAGGTTCGCCCAGATTGTTCATCGTTTCTAGTGATACAGGTATCCCCCACATATCTGATATCCTATTGAGAGCAGTTATAGTTTCTTTATTATAAAGATTGAACATCTGTGCTACCTCTTCCTCGAACTTCTCCCTCTGCTCCTCTGCGATTATTCCAGTGTATCTTTTTAAGAAACTTAAATCTTGCCTCAGAACCAACCTTGTCCCGTTAAAACTTCCTTTTGGAACGTAAACCATCGGCCCATAGTTTTCAGTTTCAAGCAAAAGCTGGAAACGAAATATATTAGGATCTATCTTTGCATTATACTTTTCTTTTATATTGTCTATATCTTCCGGATATTTGTCTCCATACTGCCTGTCTATCAATGCATTCTTTTTATCTTTAATCTCATCTGCCAGTGCATTAAAAAAATCCGTATCTGCATATAAGAATAGGAATTCCCAGTCGGTATATGATTTTACTATCCCTAATGCTTCGGTAAGGCCTTTGTTCTCCATTTTAACATAATTCCTCTTCTCTGCGTCGGAAAGGAGATTATACAACGGCCCGTGTTTACCTTCATTCCACCTTTTTTCTATATCCTTGAAAAGTCTAAAACCGAGGTAATATGGAAGCTGGGCAGGTGAAAGAACATCAGCTACCTGAAGAATGCCTTTTCTCATCTTAAAAGCAGTTTCTATATCAGTCTTCGCAACTTCCTCGACGTATTTATCTTCAACGAAAGTCGCAAAACCCTCATTCATTATTTTTATTCTTACCCTCTTCATGAGCTTGTTTATATCATATTCCATATCGAGCAATTCTCTCTCCCAAGGGTTAAACTTAACATTGTCCAGCGTGAACTTATATACATCATAAACATCGGAATCCGGATTCGCTTTCTCAGTGTTGTAATATTTATTCTTCTTGTTTCTGTGAAAATCCGGAAACATGTCCATCAATCCGCTCAGTGTTTGTGCATGATCATAAAGCTTTTCAACTTGCTCTATGCTCAGATTACTTTCCATTTCACGATATCTACCCCTATAAAATGCATGCTTATTCGAATTCGAATCAATTGTCTTGAGGATTCTGTTGTTGTAATGCATATGAAGATGGCCGTATACGTGGGCCATGACGCTTAAAACCTCATCGTATGTATCATTTTGGTTTATATAAACCGCCGTGTATTCCTTCTTTTCCAGCGTGTTGTAATAAGGGTGACCGACCATTTCATAAATTACTCCCAGTCTGTATTTCATCTGGTCTTCTTGCACGAGCTTCTGCTGACCGGCCTCCCACGACGGCAACGGTGTACCATATAGAGCCATTTTCTCAGCAAATTCCTCATTATCCAGCATTTTAAACTCTACGTTTCCAAATGATAAACCGAGGCTATTGATCATAAAAGAAGCTATTTTTTTCGCTTCTTTTGTGTATTTCTCATCTATTATTGAGCCTCTGGAGACAACTATATTTATCTCATTGCCATCAACCAGCAGCTTTTCAAGAGAGTCATGTGCCATATCAATTCAAAAGGCTATCGAGCACTTTTTTAACGTTTTTATAAGATACATCATTACCAGATTTTACAGCATTGGCTTTCTCCCCTCCCATCGATACAAAAGCTTTGTAAAACTGATCAGAATATGTATCAACTTGCAGATAAAACGCCTTTGTTAATCTTGGAAAGAGTGTTTTGAGCGTTGAGTAAAGTTCTTCTCCGTTATCACCCGTGTCCCCATCTGTAATATGCAAAAGAAAAACATCCTCGCTTTCATATTCGATTTTGCCCCTGGACGCTGAAATAGAATTATAATGTTTACCATCCATCATATCCAATACCATCTGATATGCCGGTTGAAAATAAGTTCCTCCTCCCGCAACAAGTTTAAAGAAGTCCTGACTTTTCTTAGAATCCATTTCGACAGCATCTGTTGTATGTGCTATATATCTTATATTGACAACATTATTGTATCTTTGCCTGAGCCAGAACTCTATTAATCCTGCAATAGTTGCCGAAAATTCACCGTAAGAGGACATCGACCCGCTGACGTCACGCATTATTACAAACGTTGCAGAAAGATTTGGAAGTTCTTTCTCTTGAATTAAATTATAACGCATATCTTCATCCGTTACATTCACTTTAAATCCATGCTCTTTAAAATAGCCTGTAGCCATATGTCTTTCGAGCATAGCCTCTATAGTTTTTTCCTGATTTTCGTCTACACCGTTTTCCGCAATCAATAACTTGTAAAGTTTCTTGGTCTTTTTTCCTGGCTTACTGAAGGATAAACCCCAACTTTGCATCATCTGTTTTAAACGTCTTTTATCTATTCCAAGATTTACTACTCCTTTTCCTCCCCCACCGTGCCCCTGTCCATCGCCTTGCCCATCGCCTTCTCCTTCGCCCCCTCCTTCTCCAAAGGCACTGTAAGAAATCATAGGATTTCTTTTTACGGGTATGGTCTTTATAACCGTTTGTCCATCATTTATGTTATGTATATCGATGGAAGAAAGAATTAAATCGTCTTCTTTATCTATTTTTCGCCTGTATTTGTCTTCTGCATCACCCAACTCGCTAGTCATACATCAATGTCCCCCTCGTATATACTTTCAATGCTTCTTCAATTGCCCTATCAAAATAACCTAAATTACTTTTGAGGAAATTTTTAATATAGTGGTAAAGTTCAGTCGTCTTGTCAATTTCTCCGTCGCCCAGAAAACTGTCATACTTACTCTCTCTTTTTATGCAGTCAGTACCGGTAAATGTAAGAAAATTGAATATACTCTTGAAGTCGGCAGAATAATTTACAATGCCGAGTGGCACAACTTTTTCTCTAAATTCATTAGAGTAAGTTTTCAATCTTTCAATATCGAAATACCTGCTAGCATCTGAGAGATATCCGTTAGAATCCTTGAATTCCCGTGACTGTGGGTTTATCAAAGAATTAAAGTAAGCGCCTATAGTCTGAGTGTACTCTTTAAAGTGATCTCCAAAATAAAATGAAAGTATTGCATAGTCTATGTCGGATTGGACGTTTCTGGTAACAACGTCGTCAATATAATCTCTTATTAGGTCATAGTCCTCGATACTTTCCTCATTTCTTTTTAAATATGAAGTTATATCTGAAAAAGACAACTCATTTTTAGAATTTCCAGAATAATTAAAATCTATTATATTGCTTATTGATCTTATAGAAATGCCTGAACTCCACCCACCTTGATACTCACGTCCACTAAAAATAAACATTTTTGCTGCATCGGTGAGGTATTTTTTCCCCACCACATCATATTTTGAATTGCGTGTATCATTTTCAGGTAAAGTATTGTCTATGAATTTTGAAATAGATTGTGTCATTTTTCTTTCAAATTCGTCCAACCTTGAAGAGTCATAGTAATCTAATAGTTCAAGAACCTGATTTAAATCTTCATAATCACTACCTAATGCAGGAATTCTTGAAAGAATATTTATCTTCGCTATATATTCAAAGAAATTAGGTATTGTTTGCTTCATAGGGAGATTGTACTCTTCAATTATCTTAACCTCCTCAGAATATGACAAATTTCTTCTTACATTTACTTTAATTATCCTATCCAATAAAGGTTTGAATTCTTGAGGTTTATCTTTGGCCAGTGTCTCCATAAACGATTCATTACTATGTATTATAACCATGCTGTCGAGAGGTATCCTATTGCCAACAGGGTCAGACAAATTGTTATCATACACATTGCTCATTAACTGGAAAATTCTCGGATTTATCTCACCCAATTTGATTTTATCCGCACTTATTGTCAAAATTGATCTATTCGAATTTTTCAGTACGTTTACGAAGGAGGGAGAAAGAAAGCTATCCCCAAACTCGACTATAGATGATTCGGGGTAAATCCTTTCCAGTCTTATATTTTTGGAAGCATCCAATATCTTCTCCAAGTTTTGTTCGCACTGGTGACATATTTCTGGTCTTTTTTGGTTCATCAGAAATTTTTTTGTGTCCAGATTTTCAGTGGAAATCTTTATATCTTTTGGGATGACAGATCTGTAAAGATTGTATGGGTTTTCATTATACACACACTGGTGTCCATCTATACTGAGAGTAAATATTTCATTTTCTCGTGCATAAATTTTATAGGAGTGCAGCATGCTGTTTATAAGCTCGGTTTTCCCACTCCCACTGGGACCTACAAGCAGCAAAATTGGGATATACCCTTGTCTTGATATAAAAGAAGCTTGTTCAAGAGCGTCCATAAGGTTCTCTTTCACATCCTTTATGCCATATATCTCCTCAAAAGGAGCATCCCTGGAGAGCATTGCCTTTCTTACTTTCTCAGCGGTAGTTTCCTCTCTCTTCCCAATCAGTCCTTCCAGACCGGCATCACTCATATAAGAGCCTTACTTTGTTATAAACAAGTTATAAGCCACTCTGGCGCATTGGTTGCAGTATCCCATGCTAATTAACTTGCTTGTTATTCTTTCCTGATCGAGTTCAGTTGCGGTTCCGGCAACAGATGCACTTAGTTTGTCAACGACCGCGTCGGTAAGTTCTGGATATCGTTCGATAATTGTAGGAGTCAACATCTCAACGAGTTCATCCACTCCCTTTTTGTTATTTGTTATCGCACTGTCATTTATTATGCTGTATATACTTTCATGTATAACGTCACTTCTGATATTTGCCCTTTTTTCTAAATCATTTACGAAGTCATAGTCTATAGGTTGTACAGTACCAAACATAGGTACTCTTACGTTTTTATCCTTTTCTCCAGCAGTTTTATTTATGTAATAAACGTTCATTACGTATTTATTTATAAGGCTGTGCACTTTTTTATCCTCGTATTGTACCATCGATACATCATTTCTCATCATACGCCTTATCTCGTCGTATGCATCCTGCACTATTACGCTTCCTTCCCCTTTTTCACGAGGCTGTAACCTGGCTTTTGTTTCAGGTGAGAGATCCTCAAGAGTATTGAGAAAATCCTCTATATACCTCGTTCCATTGAGATTATCCAACAATGTACCAAGACATACTTTTTTATTGAGTTCTTCCTTAGGTATATACCCTGCCTTTATACCAACATCTCTGCCAAATTCTGCGTAGGCGAGTAATTTTGATGGTGACTTTACCATATCGTCGTATGGCACACCGAGTTTTACACCCTCCTCAAGTTCTAATATTGGTTTCTGATTCGCTTCACGTACTATATCTTCCAATGATACCTTAACTTCCGGTAGGAATACTCCATTATACAAGTCTGCTTTATCCTTTAAAGAAATGTTTTCATAATGTGAAATACTGGCTTCAACCCATATTCTTGCAAGCATCCTTAAAAAATGCGGAGGGTAATGTATATTGAGTTCCTTTGAAGCATGGTTGTATATGTCACTAAGTGCGGTTTCTGCGTCTGAAAGTTTGGTCATAGACCGAAAAACGATTATATGCGACCTACGAAGAAGGTAAGGTTTTATACTGTCAGCTATCTTTTTGTAGTCGTCCATATTTGTTGTACCTATCATTATTGCATCAAATGACTCCTTAAAGGAAGGAGGAACTTTCGTTCTTGTATCCTGCACAAAATCAAGCAGGGAATTAGCAAATGATGATGAACCTTTTAGTACCTCACTTATGTAGATTATATTTCCACGCGGAGACGGAGCGGATTGGCTGCCAAGTATTCCGAAATCATACGCAAGAACATTGGAATTATCACCGCCAAGTTCATTAAGAACGCTGTAGTGCAGCCGACCACCGAATATTCCCTTATAATCCAGGTGCTGGTCATCTGCCGCAACGACCGGTTCGGAGATACTTATAACATCATCTCCGGTGGCTTTTTCAACCATTATAAGTTTTTCTATTATTTTTTGTATTTTATCAGTATCGGGTTTACCATTTTTCTGCATAAACTGGCCTAGTGAATCCTCAAGAGTCATTTTTATCTTGCCCATTGTAGAACCAACCGCCCCTCTTTTGTTTATGCTCGGTCCTTTCCAGTAATTGTCATCTACATCATCGCTCAAATTATCGACTTTATCACTCAGCACATTGATTATTTCTTCTATTTTTGTCTTTTTATTTGTGCCGGCAATTCTTTGAAGTAGATATATCTCATCTTGTATGTTCTCACCGAGCATAAGCTTCCTCTTTCCTCTTTGGCCAAGTTGCTTTTTAACATCCCTTAAGAACTTATCTTTATCTTGCGTAGACAACTCGCTTAAGGCAGGGTTGTCTTCTAACGAATCCAAATCAAGTTTAAGTAAGTACTGTGTTCCCAAGTCACTTTCAGAATAGACTCTGAGAGTTTCAGACAAAGTATTAAGAAATTCACTTTTACCGGCCCCGGGAGGAGATATTATAACGGTAAGCTTATTGCGCATGTCACTATTTCTCGCAGCTCTCTTCAAAAATGAAACGAATTCATCAACAAAATTACTTGAATCATACCTTGTTTTGATATTTCTTTGATCATCTTCTTGTTTCACAAGGAACTGCCACTGTCTGTCTTTTTTGCCATAAGAATATATTGCTGACAGCAGACGTTGCTGCGCATTATAAAAAATCTCTGGCCTGTCCTTGCTGAAATCAAGAAATTCATCCAAAGTCATTTTCTGTTTTACTTCTGTTTTTACTCCCATAACTCAACCCCCAGTTTATATAAGAATATAACTCACTTATATATCTTTTCTTCAAAAAATTACAAACTTTAGCCCTATTTTTGATAAAAATTATAGAGTTTAAATGGCATATTTCTACTCTTTTATAATGTCAATGCTTATTTTAGAATTTAGCTTGATTTTTATACAGATTACCATATATGAAGAGATTTGGTAAGTCGATTCAATTATTTACCCGGATGCAAATTTTGATGATTATTTGTTTCTGTTTAATATCTCAAGAAATGTGGGATGAAGAAACCAATTAAATTAACGCCACTGTCAAAACACTGTCTTAGTCGAAAGACAGTCTAAAGTTCTTACTATTGGGGATTATAACTTATAATTTTCAGAAGTTCTTTTTCAAGGTTGGTTATATCAAGCTTAATATCTTTTTTTGCGTCCAGGTCCCTTACAGTTATCTTGCCTTCTTGTATATCTCTATCACCTACAATGATGGCGAACTTTATTTTCTTTGAATTACAGTAATCAAGGCCCTTTGAAAGTGATACTTTGTCGAGCAGGACATCTGTCACTATACCAGCTTCCCTGAGTTTCATTGTTATGTCTCTTGCTTTTTCAACGCTGTCTATATTTATCACGCAAAAACTTTTCTGAAATTCGTTCTTATCATTCTCAAGAATTGTTTCCATAATCACGTCAAATCCTATTGCACCGCCCACTATCTGCAGATCTGAATCGAAATTTTTACTCAGCTTGTCATATCTTCCGCCACCAGCCATTACAACACCTTTAAACTTTCCTTCGGTAAATTCGAATTCGAATATAGTGCCATCGTAATAGTCCTGACCCCTCACAAGAGACCTGTCAAAAATCACATTATCTATACCGTAGCTTTTCTTTAAATCGGAAATCAGCGTAGTAAGTTCATCAAAACCATTAAGGTGACTGATATCACTACCAGATAGATATTCCTTGATTTTTTCTGCCTTTTCTACGCCGATTATAGCAGTTATTTTGGTTATAACCTCTTCGAGCCCGACTTTATGTATTTTGTCTATCTCTCTAAGCACCTGGATGATATCTTCGATTTTAAGTTCAAGTGTCTGCATCAAGGAGGTGAGTATCTTTCTGTTACTCACATTTATGATATATCCTTTTACTCCTATCTTTTTAAGAGCAAAATCTATGCACGCTATTATCTCCGAATCATAAAATATACTGGGGGATCCGAATACATCTATATCCGCCTGTATAAATTCTCTCCACCTACCCTTCCTAACATCGTCATATCTCCATACATTGCCGATACTGTAGGCTTTCAGCGGAAAAATCAATGATTTATCCGAAGAGACTACTCTTAATTTAGACACTGTATGTTCCGGACGCAACGCAAGTTTTTCGCCCTTTTTATCTTCAAAAGAATACAACTGTGATTCTATTTCCGGGCCTGATTTATCTGTAAAAAGTGATAGATATTCAAAAGCTGGTGTTTCTATGGGTTCAAAACCGAATAGTTCATAGGTTTTTCTTATTGTTTCCAGAACCTGTTGCCTGATAAACGCTTTTCTGCCCGTAAAATCTCTCACCCCTTTGACTTTATCAACCATATTATCTAATTTCTCCTGATACGTCTAACGTCACTTTACCGATAAAGTATCTGCAGATATAACGGATCCGTGACGACTCTTTCCACTGATCTACAGATGCCGAGTTATTTGCAGGTTTATACTCTGTCAACATATATTTTTATATTTCACTCAGATTATTTATATCTTGTATAATCAGTATATTACCTTTAAATCTCAAAACTAAATCAATGAGCACTCACCCTAAATAAAGTTTAGAATCTAAAAAATAAAAAGGCTCAAAAAATAAGGAGCCTCGCAAAAAAATCTGTTTTTGCTTATGCAACGGATTCGACATCGTCCTTTTTAGCTTGTTTGGCCTGTTTTCTGCTCAAATAGAACAAACCAAGAGATACTGCAACTCCTACTGCTCCAAGTCCGAACAGTATATTTGCATCAGTTTGGTATGCGTTAGCAGTTCTGAGCCAGCCTCCATAAGTATTATAGAAAGCCTGCGTAAATACCTTATTTAACATGCTCTCGCTAGGAAATCTTTCCTTAAGCTGCAACATATTATTTTGCCACTCGTAGTCTATACGACTCAAATCGACGTTGTATAGTCCATTATATTTACCATAGAACTCTAGTGCCTTAGACTCCTCATATGCGCCTCCTCCAATCGAAGCAACGCCAGCACCGCCAAAAACTAGTTCTCCAAGTTTCCTTTTTATTCCCATATTACCTCCATTTTTAATTACTTATAATGAAACATACTAGTATAAATACTTTACTTTAAGTTTTACGTCGTATACAAATCCTTATTCCAAGAATGCTTAATGTGAGTATCATTCAAAATACAAACTAGCTACTCTCCAACTATCTTAAGATAAGCCTTTTCAAGGCCCTTATACTTTTTCTGCAGGTTTCTTACGGTGTCCTCTTTCAGTATTTTACCGTTGTTTATAAAAATTATACTGTCACAGACTTCCTTTATTTCCTGTATTACATGAGAACTTATCAGAATAAGCCTGTCTTTTTTAAGAGAAAGCACTAATTTCTTAAATTTCGCACGTTCGGCAGGATCAAGGCCACTGGTAGGTTCATCCAGTATGAGTATAGGCGGTTCCGATAACAATGCGGCTGCAAGAGAAACTCTCTGTCTCTGACCTTTTGATAGTCTCCCTATCCTTGAATTTTGTGGGGGAAGGTCCAATAGTTTTTGATATTTCTCTATCTGTCTGTTACTTTCTTTTTTGCTCAGTCCTCTAAATTCAGCTGACATTCTAAGCGCTTCGATAACCGTTTGCATCCTGTCAGGTTCCGGAGATTCGATGACAGTGCCCATATTAAGAAGGGCTGATTTTAGGTTCTTAGTGACATCAAAACCGTTTACGTAGACTGAACCGGATGTCGGCCTAAGCAATCCCGTGAGTATCTTAAAAGTAGTTGTCTTTCCTGCACCGTTTGGGCCAAGATAACCGATTATACCTTTTCCATTGTGTTTGAAAGAGACATTATCAAGCACCACTTTGCTTCCGTATCTTTTTGTAAGGTTCTTTATGTCTATTTCCATCAGCCCTTTACCTCCTTGCGTTTATATATGAGCATGCTGGCCGTGAAAAATATTATCATGTAACTCAGCATTATTTCTACACCCTCATAAACGTATGGCATATATTCTGTTATCGTAAAACTTCCGCCTTTTGTTAGTGCAGGTGCCTTTATCTGTGAATAATGCACGAAGTGCGTGGAAAAAACGGTGTAAACGACTTGTCCTCCATAATTCACCAAAAACCAGGGTTCTATAGCGGCAAGGCCCTGCAAAACATTCGATATCATTGGCAGAACTATTATCAACAGAAGAATTACCGCAATAGCACTGGTCTGGGGGTTGTTGAACAGTGAACTCAAAAAAAACGCGAACGACATCACTGAAAGGATGAAAAGGATTACCAGCCCTATAGACAATAAAAATGCAGAAGATATTTCAGAGAAGAAATAAAGAGATGATACTGCTCCAAAAACATAATATATAAGTGTTATCATGAAAGATGCAAGGAATGCTGCTAGATATCTGCCTAAAAGAAGGGAGCTTCTCCTTACAGGTTGGACTAAGATATAATAGCTATAATTGGAAGAAAAATCTGTGGCTATTGCATTTCCACCGAAAAACGCAGCAACAAGCACAACAACGAACGGCAGGTTTTGCATGAAACTGAAAAGGAAGTTGGATGAATTATTGTATTCGGCCGTTATTGTATTTATACCCGCATGGACTTCAAACGCGAAAACCACTGCTGAAATTAATACCACGACTATCGCCATCGCAATAAAGCGTTTTGTCCTTAGATAAGATTTGAACTGGTATTTAAAAGAAACAGCTATTTCATTAAGTCTACCGATATCTTTTGAAAATGCCATCTGGTCCTTCATTCAATATGTAATATATAATACCTTAAATAAGTATGTAAACTCTATTGTTTTACAGTCTTTAACATAGACAAGATGGAATTCACGAACGTTATCTAAGATGCACATATCTTGATAAAAGTATAAAGACTTGACCATATTCATATCAAGTAGTGGTAATTATAACGCCCCGAGCGGGATTCGGACCCGCGTCAATGCCGTTCTGTTATTCGATTGACAGGGCACTATCCTAGACCACTAGACTATCGGGGCTAATACTCTCTGTTTAGAGGATGCCTTGACATTTTATGAAAATAGAAAACGAGCAGAGTTTAAATAGTTTTCAGAACTCGATTTTGTTAGCCACTACAACTTCTAATAATAAAAGTCTTTCCAAAAGGGCCATGCAAAAGAAAGCGTGGCAGCAGTCTCATAAGGACTCGGTCAGACTTTCAAACCGCCGATGGCACTGGAAACTTAAACTAGAAGTCCTATATATAGAAATTATAGAAATACTTGCAACGTATGTTGCCTCCGCATTTTTATGGCTTTGGATAAATGGAACTAAGCTTTTATATGCAGAACCAGAGAGTTCGACTTTTTTGAATAAGCTTTACCATTTAGATAAAATTTAGAGTCTGCTTTATCAAGTTCAAAGTTTCCTACTATCCCTATCTTGCTTTTTACCTCGTACATAACTATTATTTCATCTCCAGGATTAAGCTCCTCTTCTTTCCACGAAATTTTCATCATGTCGCCATGTTTTGTTACCTTTCCCTCCTTCTGACCAGCCTTTGCTATCTTCAGTGAGTTTGGCGGGATGCTGTCCACTATTTCGATTCCGTGGATCCTTTTTCTTGCAATGTTTTTCAATCTAAGAGCAATTTTCACGTCTATGACCCCGTCTACAGCCTTGTGCTCTATTACTTCTTTCCTAAAAGTCACCTTCCTGTTAAAGTAAAGGAAAATTATAATTGCCAGCGCTATTATAAGGACGATAAAATATATTTGGTAGTAGGACACGCTATAGTTTAATGTTATTGACTGACCAGGCAAGAGCTGGTTTACCGATGGAAAGACAGATCCATTCTGCATTATAGCAGAGCCTACAGATGAGCCTTTAAACGTCACAAACAGTGAATTAAAAGGACTTATGGATAGGGATAAATTGCTCCTGTTTATAGGAATATTACCGATGTTCTTTATAGTTATCGACGAACTGCCGCCAAATATGTTAAAGCTCGAAGTCTTTGTAACAACGGGTTTGTAATAACTTAAAATTTTAACCGGGAAGAAAAGCTTTGAAATGTTCTGATTATAATTAGTATAGACTGATATATTATAGGATCCTGGGGAAAGTGGAGCGTTGAAGTTGTTTATAGGTATAGTAAAATTAAATGAATTTAGACCGAGGTTGTCTATAACCTCGTTTTTGGAACCGGAATATATAAGTTTGCCATTAGAAGAAAGATTGTAGACGAACGGCAAGATTACTCCGACATTGCCCAGTGAATTCATCACGTTTACCTGAAAGTTTATTACATTGTATGGGTAGAATGCCTTCGAGGAGTTTATCGAATAAAGATATATTGATGTTTTAGCTATGGGGATTATTGCGGCGTATAGCTCGAATGAAGAAGAGACTCCATTCGCAGTATATGGTATCTGCATGTTTATTGGGGAGGAGAAAAATACATCCTTGGCCTCGAATGAAAACAAGATAGTCTTTGTCTGATTAGGTAGCAGAGTAAAGCTCTGTGGGGTTGCCCCTATCCCGTTAAAATAACCGTAATATATTATAGACGCTCTGCCTGTATTTATCGATATATTCTGAGTACTGTTCAGATTGTTATAAAATGTGAAATTTACATATGAAACCGCATTTGATTGAACTGTAATAGACGTTGGACTAACCTTAAGGGCGTGCGAATTTCCCACAAAGATAAGCATCGACAATAGCAAAAGAGCAAAAAACACTGCATGCGCATTTGATTTGTTCATAATCATAAAGGTATTTTGGGCGTTAAATAGATTTAAACATTTCAATTGTGATTGTAGACGGATAAAAGCCTGTCGACGGTTCTTTTGATGTCAAACTCCCTCAAAATCTTACCAAACCTATAAACTTCTTTTCTTTCGTATACACGATTTACTTTATCAACCAAGTCTCTTATGCTGTTCGGGTTGAATGTTTCACCACATTTGGAATACTTTAAAAGTTCCTCCTGCGCCGTTTTTTCTGGCACTAATATCGGTAACCCATAAAACGCGGCATATAGGTTCACCAATCCCTGTGTTTCAAATGTTGATGGGTTGCATAGAACATCTGCAGCAGCGTAATAATAGGGTATATTCTCATCCCTAACAAATCCTGTAAACTTTACATTTTTATTTCCAAGCTTCTTATTCAACAACAAAAAGGTCTTTAAAGATGGCCCGCCACCGGCTATTATTACCTTAAAATCAGTAGCAGAAAGGAGTTTCGCTGATTTAATCAGTAATTCTATGTTCTTTTCTTTGCTTACCCTCCCGAAGTAAAGGATTACTTTGTCGTTATTTTCAATACCAAGAAACTTCCTAGCAACGTTTTTACTTTTTTGCGTCATAGATTCGAAATCCAATCCAGTTGGGACAACAGTTACGTTCTTAAGTCCGCTACTATTAAGCACCTTTTTTACATAATCTGTAGGTGCAATAACTGAATCGGCCTTTGAATAAAACCACTTTAGGTATTTGAGTAAGAAGTATTTACTGATCTTTACGACCGCTCTATTCTTGGCAAAATATGAGGATATTGCCTCTTCTGAGAACACCATAGTATGGAACGTTCCTATAAATTTCGTTCCCATAATAGTGCTGTCCCAGTACCCGAAAAGGCCCGCACTGAAAGGAGTATGTGCATGTATGATATCTGGCGATATTCCAAGGATACGCAAATTTTTTCTGTTTCTTAAACCCATCGTATATTGAGGATATTTATTGAACTTTATCCCCTTGATAACAAACAGATGACTATCTTTTTTAGCAAGCATTGCTGTCTTATTTCCACCTGACGCGAATATGTAGACACTATGTCCTCTCTGCTCCAGTTCTTTCCTAGTGTTCACTATAGAGGTGACTACTCCATCTCTAGACGGCAGATAACTGTCTGTGTAAAAAGCTATTTTGAGAGTTTCCATTTATTTAATGGACACCCTCGGTTCTTTTTTATTTCCGAATATTTTTTCGAGGTCCTTTAATTCCTTAACGCCTAAGTTCTTTGGAAGGTCGGGGATTATATTTATTATCAAGTCTCCTCTCTGACCGCTACTGCCATAAAGGCCTTTTCCTTTAAGTATAACTGGCGAAGATTCACCTGCACTGATAGTGATGCGTTCACTTCCCCATGGTACGGGTATCTCCAATTTGATACCGTTGAGAATATCTCTTAAATCAAGATAAAGATTCGTTTTTAGGTTTATCCCTACTATATTGTAGGTATCATTTTTCTTAATGTGAAAAACGACGTATAAATCACCATTTGACCCGCCAGCGGAAGGTTCTCCCTTTCCATTCAATATTGTGTAATCCCCTTCTTTGATTCCTTTGTGTAATGGGATATGCAGTTCTTCTTCCTCGACTACAAACCCTGTGCCGTTGCATTTATCACATCTTTTCTTCGTGATAAATCCTGTTCCGCCGCATGTACCACAGGCCGTGTTAAAAACGACATTCGAACCGAACTGATGTATGGTTCTCCGTATCTTCCCAGTGCCATGACATTTAGAGCAGGTTTCCCTTTCTTTTGCGCCCGTTCCAGAACAAATGCCACATACGACCCTGTGTCTTATTTTCATCTTTTTTATCGACGGCTTGAATACTTCTTCAAGAGTTATATCTAAATCATATCTGAGGTCATCGCCTTTGGAAGAAAAACCGAAATTCTTGAAGATATCCCCAAATCCTCCGAAATTGAACATGTCTTCGAAACCGTTAAAATCAAAACCTCCACTTTGGTTTTGCTGACTGGATGGACCACTCTTATTCGTAACTGTCCTATAAGCCTCGTTTATTTCCTTAAATTTTTCTTCTGCGTTTTTATCACCAGGATTAAGGTCAGGGTGATATTTTTTGGCAAGGGTCTTAAATGCCTTTTTTATCTCTTCTTCGGAAGCACCTCTATTTATTCCTAAAACTTTGTAAGGGTCCTCCATATATAAGAGTATAAATGGATGAAGATAATAGCTTAACTACTACTATTTTCCCCATTATCCTGTTGACTGCCTTCTGTATTTTCTTGTTGATCGCCCTGATTCTGCTGGCCCTGCTGGCTGTATATTTTCGAACTCAATTTGTTTATTATCGCTGTCAACTTATCTTTGTCTTCGTTTATCTGTTCTATTACAACATCCTCTTTGGAAGTGTCCTCCTTTATCTTTTTGATTATTTCATCCGCCTCGCCTTTTTCCTCCTCGGTTATCTTATCCTTAAATTCACTCAGTGTCTTTTCCAAAGAGTATGAAAGTGCAGACAGGTTGTTCTTTGCTTCGATAAGTTCTTTTATTTTCTTATCCTTTTCCTCATTTTCCTGAGCATCTTTCATCATTTTATCTATTTCGTCTTTTGAAAGCTTATGCGGTGCCGCTATGGTTATTTTTTGGGTCTTTCCTGTGGCTTTGTCCTTCGCAGATACGCTCAGAATGCCGTTTGCATCTATGTCAAAAGTAACGTCTATTTGTGGCACACCTCTTGGAGCAGGAGGTATACCTTCTAGATTAAAGCTTCCAAGATTTATATTGTCTCTTGCCATAGGCCGTTCTCCCTGCAGTACATTTATGGTAACGGCGGCTTGATAGTCGTCTGCAGTTGAAAAAACCTTACTCATCTTTATAGGTATAGTACTGTTTCTGTCTATTATTGGGGTAGAAACTCCTCCCAAAGTTTCTATGCTTAGAGTAAGAGGAGTCACATCTAAGAGCACAATATCCTTTATTTCGCCGGCCAGAACTGCTCCCTGTATAGCTGCACCTAATGCCACAGCTTCCATTGGATCTACGCCTCTTTCGAGCTTCTCTCCAAAAATATCAGTAAGAAACTTCTGGACAATCGGCATACGCGTCGGACCTCCAACTAAAATAATTTTTGAAATCTTTTCCTTCTCAAGTTTCGCATCTTTAAGAACATTCTGAATAGGCTGTCTTGACCTTTCGATTATCGGTTTTATCATATTTTCCAACGTAGCTCTGGATATTTTCATATTCAGATTTTTCGGAGAATTATTTACAATAGTTATATAAGGAAGGTTAATCTCAGTTTCCAAAACTGTTGAAAGTTCTATTTTTGCTTTTTCAGCGGCATCCCTTACTCTCTGCATCGCAACCTTATCATTGTACAAGTCGAAATTCTCCTTTGATTTGAAATCTTCAGAGATATACTTTACAAGAGCGTTATCCATGTCTACGCCGCCAAGTTGTACATCCCCTGATGTTGCTAGTACTTCAAACGTTCCATTTGATATCTCCATAATAGTGACATCGAGAGTACCTCCTCCAAGATCGTAGACGAGCACTTTAATGTCATTTGATTTATCTAATCCGTATGCCATTGCGGCAGCAGTAGGTTCATTTATTATTCTGACTACGTCTAGTCCAGCTATACTGCCTGCATCCTTTGTTGCCTGTCTCTGATTGTCGTTGAAATAGGCAGGAACGGTAATTACGGCTTTTTTGACCTCTCCCCCTAAAAACGCTTCAGAATCTCTTTTTATTTTCTGTAATATGAATGCGGATATCTGCTGAGGAGTGTAATCCTTTCCGTTTATAGTATATTTGAAGTCTGTACCTATTTTTCTTTTTGCAGCAAATATTGTATTCTGTGGGTTTGAAATAGCTTGTCTTCTGGCAGGCTCACCTACTAGAATCTGATTATCTTTTGTGAATGCTACTACTGATGGAAACATTTTACCAGCTATAGTTGCACCTTCGGCACTTGGTATTATTGTTGGTTTACCAGCTATCAAAACCGCCGCCTGTGAATTTGATGTTCCGAGATCTATACCTATTATTTTTTCTTTTTCTGTCATATACCGATTTTAACTTTGGGATACCTTATTATTTTCCCATTAAGTTTATAACCTTTTTGCACCTCCTCCATTATTTTGCCCTTATTCTCATCATTTTCCTCAGTCGTTATGGCTTCGGCGATGTCCGAAGAAAATTCCTTTCCGACGACATCCATTTTTTCTAGGCCGTATTTAAAAAGTATCGAAAGCAGAGATTTGTATAACGACACGACTTTTTCGTCGCTTTCCTGCTTTAAAACACTATCAAAGTCATCCATTAACTTGAGTAGGTCACTTATAAGCTTTTCGTTAGAATACTTTATGTACTCAGTTATTTCTTTTTCCTTGCTTTTCTTATAATTGTCTATCTCAGCAAGCAGATAAAGATATCTCGTTTTATAGTCTTCAGCTCCGTTTCCAAAACTTTCCTTTTCGTCTTCGGAGTCAACGTATTCGTTATTTTTTATATCATCACTTTCTTCCATAAAACACACTAAAGTAGTAGGCTATTTACAATTTATATAATTTTCTAACTCTTGCTCTTTTTATCCTTCTCTTTTTTCTCTTCCTTCTTCTCTGTCGAAACCTTTGGTAAAGGCAAGATAGAAGGAAGCTGAAGCATCTTTGCAAGTGACATGGCCTCTATTATACTTATATTAAGGCTTGTCTGAAGCACTTCTTCCGTAATAGAATCGTCTAAAACCTTTTCATTCTGCCATTTTTCATATATTTTATCTATATTTTCAGAGGTATGTACTATAAATCCTTCTATAACCACATGCCCAAGCTCATCCGATACATTTGCAGTAAATTTGGCATCAAATCTGAACTGGAATTTAAGTACCTTAAATTTTTCATCTTTTTCAACGTCAAGAACGGTTATATTATTGGATATTCCCATCTGTGTTTCTGGAGGGATATTATCTTCTCTTTTAGCATCGACCTTTGTTATAAGGTAATTTATTATCATAGCATTCTATAAGAATTAAAGTATTTAAAACTTTTGGCTAAAGATTCTCTATTAATAAAGTGATACAGTTACTAATAAATTATGTTTCAGCTGTCAAATAATGTCAGTTGCAGGAAGTAAAATTCGGAGAATAAGTTAGTTGTCAAAGGATATTGAGTAACTCTACGTTTTATAGATAGCATTTCCCAATAAGTGTTTCGAGGACTTCTTTTTGTCGATTCATCTCGGCAGACTGGGCTGCATACCCAACAAACCAAGCATCGGTCCCCGCATCGTACCCTGCATACAAAGCAGCAGCATAAACTGCATTTCCAGCGGATCTAGCTGCATACGAAGCAGATTCCGCAGCAGACTGGGCTGCAAAGTTAATAGCGGATCTAGCTGCATACGAAGCAGATTCCGCAGCAGATTGAGCAGAGGCTTTTGCAGCACCTTGGGCAGAAACAAAACCAGATCTATCAGATAAATCAGATGCAGCACTCAGGGCAGATTCCGCAGCTAGTTTAGCAAGAAATTTGTTATTCTCGGATTGATCCTTCTGATATGCTTCTGCAGCCTCTATAGCTTTATACGGGCGGTTGTCTCGCGGACTATAACTTCTATAGTTAATAAGGCAGTGATTTGCACAGTCAATTGCAAAGGCTAGAAATAACTTTTTAGTGTCTATTTCTCTGATAAGCCTTATTTTTTGGGCTGCAAAGTAGTTGCCATCTTGTACTATTTTGCCTCTCGCCTCCACTTCGAAAAGCCTGCCCTCTGCTTTATTTTGTCTATAAGCGGAAAGTGGATCCGATGATGCATGAAACCCTATTTCCCACAATTTCGGTTCTTCTTTGATAGTGTACAATTTACCCACCTTGCCTTCCTTCACTTGCTTAATTCCACAGTAACTTTCAGGATTGTCAGTGACAAACATGTACCCTTTTACGGCTACACCACTGGAAGACTTATTCCACATTAATATATCCAATAACTTTTTCATAAGTTGAACCTAAATTCTCTATTAGTCTTGTATTAAGATATAGAAAAGAAGTGATATATAAAACTTTTTTAACGAACGAACATTTCTAGATGTAGATTGTCTATACTGTTATCATGGAAGTTCTATAAACCCAGCTAAACCCGGTAAATAATTCTTTATTAGATACACCTAAACTTAATGTATATAGCGTTAGATTAACACTGAAAGAATTACACGTTGGAAAAGGACAGGAACAGCTGTTTTCTGGGTGAGAATGGCAAAATTCAAAACATATAAAAATGTCGCCATTGTTTTCCGAAACTCTTCTCATTCTTAACACATTAAAAAACAAAACACAATGGTTTTTAGTTTTATTATTATAGCATTAATATTAATATTATATAATAACTTATTTTATCAAATAATATATAATTGTAAATTTAGCTTTTTGAGTCATAATTATCATAACATTATCTCAAATTACTATAATCCTAATCACAAAATATGATACTTATTTTTGAATTTATTACTAAAATATTCGTATTTATATAATTATTAATATACTAAATTAATTATTATATAATATTTATGATTTATTATTAAAATATTGATTATCTATAGTCCGAGCTGCACAACCAGTCTTTTTAGTTTACAAAAAGAAAATCTGATTATTTTATGAATAACTAGAACTGTACGAATTATTTATACAGACATAGTAACTTTTGTTAATATTAAATAGTAGCACTTATCTTATAATTTGATGACAGACCTGCTCGAGAAGATACTAAATCCGTTTAAAGAGATTGCTGTAAATCATAGGCTTAAGCATAAAGAAGGTCTCCCTGTAGGATATACTGATATTAAGGACTTTTTAGACGTATTTGTACACGAGTTGTATCCAGCATTGCATGAAATAACAGGAGTAGTTCTCTATGGCTCAGTGGCAAGGGGAACTGCAAATAACTATAGTGATATAGACATATTGCTTATTACGAATGACAGGTTAAAGTCATCAAATGGTGTGGAAAGATGCAAAGATAACATATATGGGGCTGAATTCAATAGGCTGCTCAGCAATAGGAATCTCAATATGTACTTGCATGAGATTCTCGTTACGAAAGATGAACTGGAAGAAACTAGAGAGGAACAATTTACATACAATATTGCCGATGATGGCATTATATTATATGACAGAGATGGTAGCACAAAGGAATTACTAGACAAATACAAGCTAATATCTCATAAGGGAGATAGATTGATTCCTTAAAATCCCTTCTACAACGTAAACTTTAAGGTATTCGTAATACAGTTTACCTGGCGCCGGCGCTTGATTGCCCGTTAGATAACTTGAAAGAATCATTTAACATATCTAGAGGTAAAATGGATATTTTAAGCCTAGAAATGAAGGGTAAAGAAACGAAAAGATATAAAATGGTCCTAAACTTAGAAACCGTTAAAAATAAGGAATTAAAACCACGAAAATTTAGGGCAGCGCTTGGATGACTTATCTTGCGGATTTCAATAAAGGTTATAATCTCCTTTTGGGAGAAAGTATAAGCACTCTATTCAGTTATTTTACAAGTTACTCATGTAAGGTGTCCTACGACGAATGATCCCCATGAAGGGTGAACTTTATCCTATTCTAAGGCCTATTTATCTTTGTAAAGGGTACTGGCACGGTAATTTTTGCCTAGCTAGGCCACTCTGAATAGGGTATCCGTTACCTCTTGATAAGGTACTATGAAGGCTAAAAGTCACCAAAAATAGAGTTTTTTGATGCCTAAGACCGCAATTTTTTCGCTTTGTAACGTCCTATGACATCCTTTATGCCACTCTTCGCCAGATAAGCCCCACCGAGAACAAACAAACTGCCCATGACACCAACAAATGCCAAAGTCGGATAAAGTACTCCGGATGCCTCAGCCTGTTGCATGGTCATGCCGTATCCGTATATGGCATTAGGATTCATAGCAGCATTATACATCAGACCCATGTACGTAGCAAGGCCGACGCTTCCGCCGCCTCCGCCCAATATCTTCAACGCATTTTCAAGACTAGGGTGTTTGCTTTCGTAAATAGGGGAATTTTTGTTGCCATAATTCCTATCTACTTCGTTACCTACGAAATCTTCCAAGCTTTTCTGTGTTTTAATTGTCATAAAATACCTCCTTAAGTTTTTATAGTGTAATATGACGAGATCTACTATAAATACCTTATTAAAGACTATTATACAGTAAAAACTTAATGCAAGTCAAAAAGTGCTATTTTGATGCTTTGACACTATTATGAATTACCTAATCGTTCATACCGCTTCTTTACTGAGTTATATTTGTTCAAGATATAGGTGGATCGACTCGCTTTGATATCATAACCCATCGCTGTTAAAAAGGCCCCCAAACCAAAAAACACACCTGCCACTCCAACATAGGAGTTGTTAAGGGCCGTAAAAGCTGCACTGGTAGCTAGTCCACTAAAAGTTGCAATAACTGAAACATTTTTTCTCAGAGTGTATTTACGCTCGTTAACTTTGGCTTCGTTAACCATCTTTGTTGAGATACCTGCACCTATCAAGAGATCTTCAAGACTAAACGATGGCGATTCGCTATGGTCGCTTTTCTTCTTTATACTATTTAGATAAGCCAACTCACCTGGGCTATAACCTGCATTAGGACTCTCCTCTGATCCTCCCATATTTTTACCTCCTTAATGTAAATATTATTTGTATGATTAGTTTAGATATAAATAGTTTTTCGGTGATAAAAGGCTATTTTGACTGTTTTACATTTATCCTACCAGCGATAGTTGGATTTCACGAAATCAGTCTCTTCTTTCATTATAGGCGCCATTCTAGACGCTATTTCTCTAAGTTCTGAGGCCTCTTTTTCCGAGAATGCGGGGTTATCTTTTAATTTCGAAACGAAACTGTAAGGCAGTGATATGACCGAATCGAACGATAATTTCATGAATTCAGGTAGGTGGTGATAAAGCCGTATCGTGGTGCCAGTCTCACCTAACGCATAATCAACACGGCTGGCCTTGAAAAGCCGCTCAAACGATTCCTTAAGCCTTGGCTGTAAAGCATACATCCCGTCTTTGTTTGCGCTGATGGCCCTGGCCACGTAATATTCATAGCTGTAACCTTTGCCATCATCGTGGCAGATTTTTTATCAGATCCAAGATAATTTAGAAGTCCGCTTGCCGCAGCACGAAGTATACTCTCTTTTATGGTGTTCGTCTCGTAGTTCATGCCTTCTGTCGACAACACTAACAGGGAATCAAGAACGTTTCTATCTAATCTGGCTTCTTCGAACAATTTGCTAAGTCTTTCGTCAACCACATCTATATAACCTCTTTTAAGTATAAATATTTTATGGCTTTAGTACATCAGATCATAATGTTTCCATATCCGACTTTTAGATTGCCCAGCCCACTATAAATGGTTTTCTCATCGCTATCGACCAATAGATTGTAGTATTTGGGGTCAACCTAATAGAGTTTGACTTTTTTATTACTGTGGACTTCAAAATCTGAGCTTCCTATACCTACGTTCACTATATACCCTTCTGAATTGATTGTTAGGGACAGATTTCTCCTTTTATCCGAATATTTTCCTAGCTTCTTTTTTCCAAGCAGATTACTAACTTTTTTATTTGTCGCAGCATACGCGAACAAACCGCGTAATTCCCCATCTGCCTTCTCTGTAAAGCGTTCTACATCTTTCAATCTGTACCTGTCGCCGTCCAATCCTTTATAAATAGCTGAATATAATTCCTCTTTACTATCTATATTATATGGTAAATTGTAACGATGAGATCGCGCAGCTGTTTCGGCGTAAAAGTCTCTCAGATACCTACTGTTTTTTCCACGCACCGAGAGGTCTGAAAGCCCAATTAGAGCCTCAAGACGCCTGTATTCACCTAACTTATTGACGTCTCCAATAACCCCTACAGGGCTATTTTCATGGCAATAACCTGAAGTTTCATATAAACTCTTATAAAATTGTTCTTCTACCTTTTTATGAGCTGAATTAATTAGTTTTTTATACAAATCAGCAAATACCCTTTCGGACCTCATCCCTTCTATCTTTTTAAAATCCTCAGCGTAGATCTTTTTATACTGCTTTTTATTATATGAATCGTCTCCTGAAATTTCTCCCATAATTTACCTCCCGTAATTTTTATTACTTTATAATGAATTATAATGGGAGATTATACTATAAATAACTTCCCTAATCTCTATAGCATGTAAAAGTCACCAATACTTAATAAAAATAAGAGCTAATTTTATATTATTATATCATATATTATAATATTAAATATACGAAATGAATTCCACATGGTTCGTTAAATTAATATGATATTATAATATAATTTATAATAGCATTATAAATGCTAAAATAATACTATACAAAAATAGACTTAGTATCTAATAAATTTACAGACATGTAATATTTATTGCATTAATCTAAAGAATCTATTTTACTTTATACAAAAATAAAGTTAATTAATGATATCATATAAACCTAATCTCTCTATACATAATTTGTATAACCTTTTTTGATGTTTTTCGTCATCGCTTATTTCACCTATCTTATTCTTTAGCTCCTTATCTAATTTATCCAAATCTTGTTTAAACTCATTCAAAACAAATTTTACATTTTCAGGTATAGGAATGTCTACTACTCCTAAAATCGCACAGTAATATATAAAATCTGCTAATTCAGCACTCTCATAATATTTTTTATCACTGTCTATCGAAACAAAAAATCCATTCAAATCTTTGCCTTTCCTAATGTTTGAACCCTGTTCTATTTCGATATGTTCATTTGTGTTTGCTACATAGCTGTTCGGAAAACTGTTCATTTTTATAGAATCGACTATTTCGTCGGCTATGCTTGATAATGATTCTTTATAGGATTCTTTCGTTGTCTTTAAACTAGCTGCTCTGTCCAGTCTTTCTCTAACTACCCTAACAATCGATTTATACCAGTTTTCTAGGAATGTATCCGTATCCTTAATACTAATTGCTTTAAGAAGGATTCTATCTAATTCTAATCTGTCCGCCTTGACTTTATCTAAAGTAAATTCTCTTTTCCCATCCCATATCTCTTCAAATACTGAACCAATTTTTCTCTTATTCATTGAATCGATTGATTTTTCTATTTGTTTATAATTAGACTTTAATATCTCTGGTTTTATTACAGGTAAATCGTTAATTTCGTATACCTTAAATCCTACGGCACCGCCCCCATAGTTTCTTCCATACATATCGGGGTATAGGTATGATAGTGATGAGTTTAAAAAAGCGTATACTGCAATAACATCATTTGAATACGCTTTCTTAAGCTTCCCAAAGTACATTGTATTATCAAGTAAATAATTAGTTTTTGGATACATGAAATTAGAAGAAAAATACATAGTGAATACTAGATCTGGATAAATTATTGGTGATAATTTCCACCAGGGTGTTCTTCCTTTACAAGTTGGTCTAAGATTATATCTTTGCTTCTCACCATACTCGATATACTCTTTGGCATGTTTGTCTATATTTATTTTTTTGTTCTCTTGTATCAAAACTACAAACTTCTTTGTTGGTCTGTCAAAAATTAAACTACCGTAAGTTGTGAACTCTTTTGGAGATTTTAGTATTGGTTTGAGATATTTAGATTCTATTATATGGTCTTGCCCCGTTCCATCTTTAATTATTCTTAATCCTGTCATCTCCTTTCTACTTAGACCCCAATAACTTTTTAGTTTATTATCATCATAAGAGTCGATTACATCTTCTACATAGAAAAATTCATTAGCACCCGTTTTTATTCCAAAATAAATGTCCATAACTTTATTTAAAGGAACCATGATATTGGAATTGACTAACTCAAAGAATTCTCCAGAAGCTCTTAAATACGGAAACAATTTAGATTTTAGTGT
>JAJZNK010000036.1 GCA_021811735.1 Nanobdellota archaeon
TCTCATTATTTGATAAGCGAGATATTTGGAAACTGTAGTTGGCGAGATGCCTAAATCAAGTGCTACTTTTTTAATTGCAGCTGATTTATCCGCTGGTTTATTTCCTCTGTTATATTTTTGAAATAAATAATCGCAAACGGTCATCGTATCTTCAAAATTTAATGGACGTCGATGTATATTCTCGCTAAATGATATTAATTTGGCTTCTTCGTGTGTTAATTTATTAACAATTAATGCGGGGATCTTATCCCAACCGAGATCCTTGCATGCTCTAAACCTACGTTGTCCGATTATTACTTTATATTTATTATTTTCTTTTTCTACTACTATTGGTTGCAAAAGCCCAAATTTTTTGATACTATTTTTTAATTCTTCTAAATTTTCATATTGTCCGGTATTTCTTACATTATCTTCGGATATTTCTATCTCGGATATCTTTATCTCAGTATATTGTGCCTCCACATCACGAAGAAAGTTCTCGACCATAGTTACATAAATTACTTAACCATTAAATACTTTTTAATAATTAATGCGTTCTCCACCAGTTATCTCTCATAGTTCTAAACTCTTTTGTTGTAATCTTTCCTTCTTTCAATTGGAGATTTAGATCAGATACAAATGTACTAAATTGTCTACTTTTTTCCTCATTTTTATCAAAAGAGGCTTTTAATTGTTTTAGCTTTTCCATATCTTTTATTTTGTGAATTATAACAATATGCATTAAAACGTCTTGAAATTTTTTATCGCATATAGGACAAATTTGTTTTTCCATACTTATTTTTTAAGTACCCATATATACTCGTGGTTTTCTGCAATTTCACTATGTTGCAGGTTCCATTCCTTTATAAGTAAACCTTTGTCCCAGATTACGCTGCTTCTTAATTTAAATCCGATTTCAAGACATTTATAAAGTAAATCAAATGGAAAGGTATTTAGAAAACCTTTTTCTGCTACAGAAGCAACGTTTAAGCAAAAAATACCGTTTTTCTGTAATACTCTATAAACTTCTTTAAAAGTTTTTATCAGTAATGAATATGACTCCGGTAAGTTACCTATATTTAGGGGGTTATCCGAATATTTCACAGCTCTTAAGTAAGGGGGGCTTGTAATACACAAATCAACACTTTCATTTTGTAGTTCTTTCATTTCCTCTGATGATTTGCAGAAAAATTTGCCTTTCCCTTTGCAGCGATTCCTTGCTATGTCGATAAACTTTTGTTCTATATCATATCCAATAGTTTCCCGCCCTAATCCCAGAGCGATTACGTTTGTAGTGCCGCTACCACAGAAAGGATCTAAAACCATATCTCCTCTCTTGCTGAATAAAGAAATTAATCTGTAAGCAAGCTCTTCCGGAAAAGGAGCCGGATGAGGTTCTTTTATACCAAGTTCAAAACTGCTTATAGCAGGGTTTACGGTTGTTATCCTCCAAACACTTCCTAGCCAGTCCAAATTCCTCAACTTTTCTGTATCATTGAACATGTTTTCCATCTTACGGTTTCCAGAAATCAAGAAGATACTCAAAAGTACTTCCTAGAGTTATATAATTACTAGGGTAGCCAAAAATCCCAACATGATTAACTAGGTTTCTTTTGTCCCAGATAAGGATATTTCTTAGTTCAAATCCCACTTTTTCAAGCGCAGCTATTAAGTATACGTGGGTTAATATACGATGATTTTCCCACCATAAGTCATTAACATTTACCACACAATGCCCTTTTTGTTTCATTAACGGAAATATCTCTTTATATATATCGCTCATTGCCCTTGCATATTCAGGTACTTCCATAGTTCCTAAGTCTCTAGGATTATTTGAATACTGTTGAATCTTTAGGTAGTGTTCGTTCTTTCTTAAATCTGCTCTCATACTTTTATTTAAACGGGGTTTATTCAGCATATTAGCATATGGAGGAGAAGTTACACACAAAGATACCGTTTCCGGTCTTATATATTTACTAACATTGATAGCATCATCTTGAATCAGTATTTGTTCTGTGTGATTAAATAACGTAGTTTGGTTTAGTCTTTTTCGTGCAAAGTCTATATACTCCTTTTTCAAATCAAATCCTATTGCATTTCTTCCGGCCTGTCTAGCGGCAACAAGTGTTGTTCCAGTTCCAACAAAGGGGTCTAATACTAATTCTCCTTTATGTGTAAACATTTCTATAAATTTTGCAGGAAGTGCTATTGGAAACGTAGCGGGGTGTATATTTTTATCTCTGATGTCGTCCTTGGTGTAATAGAACTCTTGTATAGCGACTTGATCTTTGACCCATTCTTTCCCTGTTAAACAGTTAATTCGCTTCTCTGAACAAGAACAAGTACGTTTATACCCTATATTTAAAGTCTTCTCTTTCATAGCAGAGTTATCTCCCAGTTTTGTTGCCATTTTAAATTTACTTATTAGGTTTTTTATTTTTATTCCCTTCATCAAGAAGCCATTCTTTTATCGCCTCTTCTACAGCAATTGAAACATTACCCTTTTTAAGGCCCAATTTAACGGCAACTGCCTTTCTAAAGTCATCTTCAAGCTCATCAGGAATCACTATATCCATACGTCCCATAATAATTATAAAAGTGCTTCTTATATTTAAATATAACACATAAGTGTATAACCACAAAGTTTATATACAATAACCACATATACACATATGTGTATGGAATGCAGACATTGTAAAAGTGAAAACACCATTAAGCGTGGAACAATAAAACTGAAAGATGGAGAAGAGAAACAAATTTATTTCTGCAAGGATTGCAGGAAACGATTCGTAGCTGAACTAGAGTATGAAAAAGTCTTTCCAATCGAAAATAAAATCCACAAACATTCAGAGCGCAAGACTTATCCGCAGGACTGGCCCAACTACAACGAGGCGCAGAAGCAGGAGAAGCTGATATTCACCGACCTTCTGAAGGAGCTCTGCGGCTTCATAAAGGATGAGACGCCGCCTTATATCGGCAAACCAGCAGTACCGATACAGCAGATGATATTTGCCTGCGTGATGAAATGCTATGAACGTGTATCTTCCAGAAGAGAATACTCAGAACTCAAGATACAGCAGGAAAGAGATAAAGTTTCAATAGTCCCACACTTCAATACTGTGATAAAGTACTTCAATGATCCTAAGCTTATCTCAATATTGACAGACTTGATAACACTATCAGCGTTGCCGTTGAGAGGATTGGAAGATACATTCGCAGTGGATTCGAGTGGGCTTAGTTCTGCTTTATACTCAAGGTGGTTCGATTACCGATTCAACAACGATAGGAAGGTCAGGAACTGGCTGAAGATACACACCATATGTGGCACGAAGACGAACATCATAACAGCTATAAAGGTCACCGATGGGAAAGCTGCGGATTCGCCGCAGTTCCCGCAGCTTGTCAAAGACACTGCTAAATTCTTCAAGGTAAGTGAAGTGTCAGCGGACAAGGGTTATTCAAGTAGGTACAATTACGAAGTCGTCGCTTCGGTAGATGGCGAATGTTATATCCCGTTCAAAAAGAATTCCACTGGCACGAGCCGAGGGTCTGTGCTTTGGCATAAGATGTACCACTACTTTATGCTGAATCGTGAGGAATTCGAGACTTATTATCATAAACGGAGCAATGTCGAGTCGACTTTTTCTATGATTAAACGGAACTTGGGCGGCAGGCTGATGATGAAAAAAGAGATAAGCCAAGTAGTTGAGTCTCTAGCTAAAGTACTTTGTCACAATATTCTATGCCTAATTCACGAAAGCTTCGAAAGTGGCATTATTTTTGATTTGGCTAAGTGTGCACATTTATTGGGCTCGGTGAACATTAATTCGGCTTTAAAAATAAATTAGGAATCATTTATGTGCAAAGCCGCTTCGACAGGCTTTGTTTATGA
>JAJZNK010000005.1 GCA_021811735.1 Nanobdellota archaeon
GTCCTAATTCTCTGTTGTTTCGATATCCTATGTACTGATAAGTCCCCTTTCTTCATTTCTCTCATTATCCATCGAACTTGGCCTAGATTTAGTGTCCTCATAGTGGTTTTTTCGTCGTATACGAATTTATCGTTTACCGAGAGAACCTTATTTCGGGATAATACACTGCTGTAGGTTTTGTTGAAATAGTCCGACTTTATCAACAGTTTTATACTTTATCAACAAAATAAGTTCTGTGAGTTTATGCAAAATTTTGATAATGCGAAAATGGACATAAAATGTAATTGGGATATAGAAGATTCAATCTGGTTATCAAAGGAGATATTCAAGATAATCAAAGATGGGAGTGTTTACGAAGCAAAGTTCAAGGCAAGACATGGATCTTTGTTACTTGTTATAACATTATTAGGTGTGGCTTACCCTATTGCTAAAGACCTTCTCAATAAGATTACCAAACACAAAGAAGAGAGGAAATTACCACCGATAACTATAATTATCAATAAGATAGAAAAGTTCAGCTTGTGAAGTTTGCCTGTATTCCTAACTCAAAACTCTCTTGTATGATACAGCAGAGGTTATGGCATATCAATTTGAGATAAACTTCGTTTTATGCAAGCTGTATCTGTCTTGCTCCTTACATAGTCAGAGAACTCGCTTTTGATCATAAGAACGCAGTCTCTACATTGCTCCTTGCGTGGTCTCGCTCAAGGAACGTTTCCCTGTGATATGCGAAGTAGTTGTACATATAGTGCCATATATGTGAGCATCTTGGTTTGACTATAATATTACTCTTGAATGGTATCATAGCACTATTCCTATCTTATAAAGCAGTTCAAGGTTTTTTCTGCTGCTGTATGCATTATCGCCCATCACAGCTTCTACGTTGAAGTTCCTGCTTACTTCTTGGGCTAACTGCGATAGCATCAACGTATCAGCTACGAACTGACTCGTAATCTCTGCATCGCAGATTATGTGGGTTTTGTTACCAACCACGATATGAGCCTTGTAGGATAGCATCTATTTGCATTAGGGGTCTAAGGATTTTAACTCTTCGGCATGTAAGTTATTTGACAAAGTTAGGTTAACTCATGGTTCACATGTCTAGAGTATGATTTTGTCGAATCGACAAACGATCTCTCAGAACATGATATATACAAAAACATTAATTCGAGGAAGATATCTAATCAGCACAGAAGTATAATTGGAACACATTGCCTGGAAATCATGATGTCTACTATACTCACAAAACAAAAGAATAACGTAAACGTTTTCGACTTAGTACATAGAGGAATCATGGAGCATAATATGAATCCAATCAAAAGTTAAATGAATTACCCCACCATAAATGGTAGGGTATCAGTTGATGCGAATGGCACCTTAGAAATCTGAAAGTTTGAATTGTTTATAGCCCCTCTTTTCGTCTTCAGATCCTTGTCTAAGAATATAGTTTCTGATAACAGTAGCTGTTACTTCATCCTCAACAGTTCCAATGTATCCACCATCACTCCAGAACTCGCCTCCCCATAAGTTCTCTTTGATCTCTGGGAATTCCTTTCTGATCTCTTTCGCAGTTATACCCTTTGTTATATGTATTATTTGTGATGGCGAGTATTTTGGTGCAGCATTTACAAAAAGATGTACATGATCGCCATCCGTGCCTACTGTTTCAAATATTATATCGTAACGTTTTGATATTTCAGATAGTATGTATTTTAGGAAAGATATCCTGTCGTCTGGGTAGAGAACTTTCTTTCTGTATTTTACGACTATGACTATGTGGTATCTAATCTTGTAAACTTTATGTTTAGCGTGAGAAACCTCCACATTATACATTACTAGAGAACCTGTTTAAAAGTTGCAGTTTCGAAATTTGTCACCCTGCCCTGAAGGATCGGGGTATTCTCCTAAATCAATAAACATGACAAATTTAAATAACACTATTATAAACTTTTAAAGTTTCTCTTGCACATTTTTCCCAAGTAAAACTGCGAGCATATCGAATCGCTTTTCTCTTAACTTTTTCTTCATATCCATTGGCTTTTATATGAGTTATAATATCTGATGCATGCATTGGATCTTTGGCTTTGAAACAATATTTTTTAACTTCGTCAGGTATTTTACTATTTTTATATATTATTACTGGAATTCCTCTTGCTTGAGCTTCGAGTATTTCCAGTTCAAATCCGGCATATAAAATTGGAAATATTGCTATGTCAAATCTATCATAGATCTCTATTAATCTATCCTCTGGTGCAAAACCTTTGAACAGTATTTGTTTGTCATTTCCAGTAAGCGAATGTAAATAATTGTATTCGGGGGATTTTTTACTACCCCATATTTCAAGTAAAGAATTTGATGCTCCATCATAACTTTTAAATATTTTAAATGCATCTATTGCAAATTTAACGTTTTTTTTCCGAAAAAATGAGCCGAGATATCCTATTGTAAATGCTTTATTGCGCTTAGTAGGAATTGGTGATTCTATAAATCTTTTATCAACACCTAAATTAACTACAAAAAGTTGTTCTTTTGGATAACCCAGTTGTATAAGTTCTTTTTTCACCATATTTGCATCAGTTATTATATAATCAGATGCAAATATGCTGCTTCTTATGGCTATAGCACTATATTTTAGAAGCATGTTTTTTTTAAGAAGGTTAAAAAATGATAATTTAGGTATATATCTTTCATTATATAAAGTAGGTTCAGTAACAGATATTATATCATGAATAGTTACTATAAATTTTGCCTTTTCTTTTCTTAATGGCATCGTTAATTTAATTCCTGTATTGTGTATTATATCATAGTTTTTAAAATTTTTAAATGTTGTGTTCAATGAATAATCAAAAAGGTTTTTGTATTCTAATTTGTCTATATTAACTCTATTTTTTGATAAATGCTTTATTAATTCAGTAGTATATCTTTGTATACCTGCACCACTATTTTCATTAAAATCCCCCTTGATTCCTAAAAATGCAGTTTTAATGTAGTTGTCCATATAAGCAATCCTAAAAAGTAATACAACTTCCACTATTATAAACTTTCCGTAAAGTTGTTATTAGGAACTTGACATTTACATTCGATCACCTCGTCAAATTCAAACTGATTACATAACGTACCTTATCGCATACGCAAGAAGGTAGGAAAAGACGTGTATTGAGACCCTCTTTATTCCAATAAATCTGTTCTTTGACATACAAAAGACTTCTTTAAGCCTTGAGAAGATTCTCTCAATCGCCCATCTCTTTCCATTTCTTTTAGTTTTTTCATTTATCTTACAATTTTCATTAATCTTATTTTTGGATAAAGCTCTGCAAGTTTTTCAAGAATTTCAAATGTTCCTTCATCTGAATAACCATCTGAATATCCTGAGTATTCCCCCAACTTCGTTGGGGGTTGTCTAATCCTCCAGTAATATACGCTTTCTCTAGAATATTTCTCCAACTGCAGTGTGCAGCAGGGTTTACTGCCGCTTTTTCTGCAGGAGAAATGATACAATGATTAGTGTAACTCAGACAAAAAATAAAAAGGAATTGGATTTCCAGTACAACTTTGAGCACATTGTGCTTGTACCGAAATATCGATTCAAGGTCTTCAAGAACCCGAAGGCGCAGAAGATTGTTGCAGATGCATTCAAAGAAATCGAGATGCAGTACAAAATCAAGATAAAAGAATTCTCGTTTGGAGACGATTTTGCACACACTCATATGGAAGTCAACGTACCAAATAAACTTTCTGTTGCACAGGTAATACAGATACTGAAATCACATTCTGCCTCGAAAAT
>JAJZNK010000022.1 GCA_021811735.1 Nanobdellota archaeon
AAATACGTTGCAGAACTACATCAGGAGGCAGGACATTTCAGGACAGCTGCATCTTGCCGTTTAACCCAAGCGATACTGCGACCTTTAGGTCGCAGAGAGTCATCTCTTATGCATCTGAAAGAAGGCGACGAGATAGAGTTAGAACCAAAGACTAAGACAATAGAATTGACCTTCAAGAAGGCGTAAACTACATAAGATCAGATATGCATCACGTTAAGACGTCAAATGACCAACTACTGAAATTAGTCAATTGAATCGTATGTTGCATTCTTTAGTTCACTTTTTATAAGCACTTCCAAGTAGTATTTTTCCAACCTTTTCCTGCGTTCCTGACCCTACCCATCTCTCCCATAACCATCTCGTGACGCTTACTTTTGGAATTTCTGGAAGCTTGGATGGATTCTTACATACAACAATATGGAAGCTTTTTTGTGTTTCGTACTTACCTCTAACAAACTGCGTATTAAAATATTTTACATAATTATCAACATAAGTAAGTCCAAACTCCTCAAATTTCTTAATCCACCACTCTTTTGTCTCCTGTGTTCTATGAAGGTCAACACCGTTGGATATAGATGGGCAGTTAGCTATACTCATAATCCACATACCATTCTCAGACATGTGTTTTACAATATTTTTTATGAGCTGACCTATATCTCTCTTTTCTATATGCTCCATAACCTCCCATGCTGTTATAAAGTCAAATGACATAAGTCGTTTAGGCGGAGATATGTAGATGTTAAATGGCTTAGTGATATCACAAGTAAATAGAAATTCAGGTATTTCTCGCCATGCACCTCTACGGAATCTTTTTGAATAATCACTACCTTCTAGCCCCACTGCAATATGCCCATCATCGATCATCTCTTTAACAAATTCTCCCCCAGAGCACCCTATATCAAGAAGATTTATTTGGTTGTCACCATAAAGTTTGTATAGCTTTTCGTTAAAAATGTGATTACTACTATTATCTCGCCTTGTACCAAGTGGTGCATTATAATCCCAAGAGGCGTATGCAATTTTAGCTTTAGATTCCACGCTTATTTTTTCCATTTTGTTTTTTTGCATATATCTATCCATTTAAGACCATCTTGCTTCATTTGACCAACTTGTACATTAATATTTGTTAAATATTCCATAAAAATAAATATAAATACATAAGTTTGGGCAAGAGCGCCAACGTATGGAATAATATGGATAGGGACAATTGAAAGAAGGGATCTTGTAGTAATCCGGCTCTATGTTGCACTAATGAAAGCGTCTGACTGTGGAAACTAGCAGTATTTGGTTCGTCACTACAGCACGCTAAATACTCTATAACGAAGAGAGAAAGCAACTGAATATTTGAGAACCTTGGTATAGAACAGCAAGGTGTGAAAGAGTTTTTTGTGTATAAAAAGTTTCAGAAAAAATACAAATTCATTAAGAAAAACCATATACGAATTAAATAAAGAGAAACTTACATTTGCGAAATGTTTTTAAGTCTTTTGAGTTTAGCATTATTGTGGTTATATGGCAAAACGTGTAAGCTTTAAAACGAGGAAAGGTAAAAAGGTAACGTTTTATTCTACAAGGAAAAAGAAATGCAAAACCTAACTCTTTAATTGATGGTTCTATGGTAAAAAAATCAAGGGAAAGGCAATACAGGCTCTCAAAATGTGCGTATTGCAAAGGTACCGGCACTGATCCGACGAGCATAATGGGAAGCCCATGCAAAGTTTGTAAAGGTACTGGAAAAATTAAAACCTTAGTACATAGTAAATAGTGACAAGATGAATACGTATAGGAAAGGGAGGCGAGCAGAAAAGCTTGTTGCAGAAAAGATGAAAAGGAGCGGCAAATTCAAATATGTAAAATTAAGCAAAGGTAGTAGGGGCCCTGCGGATATTCGTGCTAGGTCTATTTACGGTCCGAAAGTCCAAATTCAAGTAAAATCTGGATCTGCAAGGATGAATTCTGAAGAAAAACGTAAGCTTATTGCAATGGCAAAAAAGAATAAAGCAGTTGCAATATATACTAAGTATGATAGGGGTAAATTTAAGAATAAGCAACTGGGAAACTTCTCCAGATTAAAGAAGCACAGGATAAGAGTATAAAAGCATGAAATTAGACAATATGTTCCCAGTGATTTCCTGTCAAATAAGAAAAACGAAAAAAGTGTTACTGGATGTGGTCTAATCTTAAATTGGTTCTTTGATAAAACTTACGCAGAGTCTCCCTCTGTTAATAGGAAAGCAGCACAGAAAAACCCCTACCCGAAAAGTATAATAGTGGTGATAGTTTTATTCGCTATTCTAGCCATAATTATATACTTTAAGCCACATATTGATACTACCTTTTTAGTTACGTACAATGCATTAGTTATTGCTGCCGTAATATTTTTGTTGAATTTTCATTTTGGAGAACTAAGAGATGTAAGTTCTTGGTATATAGAAGGCAAACCTACGACTAATCACAGTTTCAAACCTTTTCATTTTTGGTACGGGAATGCAACCCAACCAGCTGCAGTTAAAATTGTAGAGGTGAAAGCCTTTTTTATAACTCTTCTACTAATTTCAATCATCTTTCTTATGATATCTAGTTTTATCATAATTGCTTTGATAAAAGCCCTATATATTCTTGCATTTGCTTTAACTATTATTAGTTCTGCATGTATTCTAATTATCCTAATTGCTACATTTTATGTTTATATCGGATCAGCAAAAGAATATGCACATAAACATCCATTTAAGGGTTAAATGCCAAGCTAAAGAAGTAAGCATTTCTTTTTATTAGAAGGTTTAAACGCATAGTAGAACTGCATTGCGTAATTGCAGAAAAGGCTTATAATAATTCTATGCACGTATTGAAGCATGGAAGCCTCCAAGCTGCATAATGAGATAATCAAAGGCTATGCTGCCTCTACTCCTCATGAGTTGGAACGGCTGACATTGAGCAACGGGATAATGGAGTACATAACCACGATCCATTACCTTGAAAAATATCTCCCTAAAAGGGGTGTTGTTGCTGACATAGGCAGCGGCCCTGGGAGATATTCTTTATGGCTTGCGCAGCACGGCTATGGAAGGTTGACTGCATGCAGATTCTTGAAAAGGAGAAAACGAAATATTGCACAATGGCTATAAACCCCGATTGCGATGTGCTGCTGTGCTGCCTTGGCAGATTCTATCCATGTGTCTAAGCTGGTCAAGAAGTACTATACCCTGTAAGCGCGCTGCCCGGATTCATACGCTATGTCACTTACGCGAACCCGCTCACATATGGGGTTGACGGCATGAGAGGCGCGCTTCTGGGCGTTTCAGTGTTCCCGGTCTGGATGGACGCTGCCATACTGGGCGCTATAGCGCTCGCCATGCTTGCCCTTGGCGCTTATTCGTTCTCCAAGGCAAAGGCTGTTGCTTAAGCTGAGGCAAGCATTGCGGGTTCTACACAATGCAGCAAGCTCGACGAAGAATACAATGCCTTCAGGACCATGAAGGAAAATAACTATTACTTTAAGCGTTTTATAGTTTATAGTAACTTTATAGTTAATTTTCCATTTTCCGCCAGTGCGCGAACAAATAACTATAAATAACTATTTATATCTAGTATTTTATAGTAACTTTATAGTAATTTTACAGTAACTCTATACAAAAACCTGCATGGGTGCATAA
>JAJZNK010000042.1:0-18275 GCA_021811735.1 Nanobdellota archaeon
CATGATAGGAAACAAAGGTATTGTTTAATCTTCGGGTGTTGCGTGACGGCTGTTGCGTAAAGGGCGTTGCGAAATAAATTAAAATTACGCAAATTAATCGAAAAAGAACTATTTTGAGAGATTTTTTGCTACTTACTAGGAAAACCACCACTGAGAGAAAAGTTGAAATACTCTTACTGCTATAAATAAAAGTGGAAAATATGCTTTGTAATAGTAAAAATCTTGGGAACGAATCATCTGTAGAGCAATTCTTTGTAATACGTTTATTAAAAAGGCTAGGCTGGCCAGACTCAAATATTCGAACAAAGGAGAGCATAGAAGAATTAATAGTCGGTCGTGGTGCGAGGGCTGAAAAATATAAACCCGATTATGTACTATTCAAAAGCGAGAAACCGAAAATAGTCATAGATGCAAAATCTACCAATGAAAATGTAGACAAGTTTGTTTATCAAATTTCGGGTTATGCTCTAAATCTAAATAGATATTTTGAAAATGAAAGCCCCGTAATATATACGATGCTTACAAATGGTCTAGTAACAAAATTGTTTAGATGGGATAAAAAAGACCCAATGTTAACAATTAAATTCGATGAATTTAGTGAGGAAAACCAAAAATATAAAAAACTAGTTTCTTTATTGGCATATAGCGCAATAAAACGAGAAGTAAAGCAAGAAGAAGAAAAAGAATTTTATTTACAAAAACTTAATGCGGCGGATTTGAATGGAATATTTAGAGCTTGCCATAATTTAATCTGGAAAAAGGAAAAGAAAAAACCAACGGAAGCGTTTTATGAATTCGCCAAACTATTTTTTATAAAAGTAAAACTAGATAAAGAATTAAGTGAACTATCTAAAACTAGGACTATAACTCCAGAAGACGTAAAATTTAGTGTAAACTGGATAAACCGAGAAGAAAAAAATACAGATAATCCAGTCGCAGACATCTTATTTAAAAATCTGAGAGAAGAATTAGAATTAAAAGTAAAGAAGCGAGAGAAAAAAAGAGTTTTTGATAGGGATGAGGAATTAGATTTAAAGCCGTCTACTATCAAAGAAACTACAAAAATTCTAGAGCATGTAGATTTGTCTAGTGTAAGTGAAGACCTCAACGGTAGAATGTTTGAGGCATTTTTAACTGCAACAATTAGAGGAAAAGAACTAGGACAATTTTTCACGCCTAGAAGTGTTGTAAAGTTTATGGTTGATTTGGCAGAACTAAAATGCGACAAAGAGTATATCGACTCTGTTTTAGATGCATGTTGCGGTACTGGGGGATTTCTTATAGATGCTATGGCAGGTATGTGGGGAAAAATAGATAAAAATAAGTCTTTATCCGATAGAGAAAAAGCCAATCTAAAGAATAAAGTTGTAACTGAATATCTATGGGGGGCGGATGCTGATAAGGATAAGCGTCTGCCAATATCAAAAATAGCCAGAATGAATATGGTTTTACATGGAGATGGTAGCAATAGGATATATTGGGTGCCTGACTCTCTTGATAAAGAATTAGAAATAGAAAAAGGTATAAAGGACACCGAATTAAAAGCTGAAGCAGATGAATTTAGAGAAGAGATAATAGAAAAACATAAAAAGTTTGATGTTGTTTTAACAAATCCGCCTTTTAGCATGAGATACGAAATCAAACAACCCGATGAAAAAAGAATACTGGAACAATACATAATTTCTAGGCAGACCGATACAAACAAGTTGAAAGCGTCGACTAAGTCAAATGTATTGTTTATAGAGAGATATCACGATTTGCTTAACCCCGGCGGAAAATTGCTTACTGTCATAGATGAAAGTGTTTTAAATGCAGATTCAGAAAAAGATTATAGAGATTACATCAGAAGCCATTTTGTTATAAAGGCTATAATCTCATTACCTAAAAACACATTTGTGAATGCTGATACTGGCGTGAAAACATCTATACTCTATTTAATTAAACGGGATTCCGAAAATGGGGGGCAACCGCCAATTTTTATGGCGATTAGCGAAAACGTTGGGCATACAGATTCTGGAAAGCCATCTCCTGATAAAAATGATTTAAACAGTATCTTAGAAAAATTTAAACTTTTTGAAAGTGGCAAATTATGATTTCCCAAAATTTAACATTTACAGTGCAAAACCTTCAAGATAGGCTAGATGTAAGCTTTTATGATCCAGAACTGATAAAATTCGAAACGTGGTTGGACTCGCAAAAGAACAGTGTACCTATAACAGAATTCTGTACAGTAACAGATGGAAGCCATGAAGTCCGAGAGTATGTTGATGAAGGAATTCCTTTTTTAAGAATTACTAACATCAGAGAGGACGGCATAAATTTAGATGAAGATAACTTAGTTTTTATATCGAAAAGGGAACATTTTGAAGAACTTTTTAGATCAAATTTAATTGAGGGTGACGTATTATTCACAAAAACTGGTACATTAGGATTAACTTTTGTAGTACCAAAAGATTTTGGTGAAGCGAATATAAGTGCAGATCTAGCATTATTCAGAATATCTTCAGATAAGAAGAATGACCTATTGCCTGAATACCTTTCCATGTTTTTGAAATCCGAATTTTTTATGAAGCAGGTATACAAGAATCTAAGCGGTTCTAGCAGAGATAGAATTGTTCTTAGTAATTTAAAAAAATTGAAAATTATAAAACCGTCAATAGAGATTCAAAACGATATCGTAAAAGAAATAAATTTATTAAAGGCGGGTGCAAAAAAACATCTTAGTAATTTCAATGAATTTACAGAGAAGTTAAAAGGCTCTTTAAGTAATATAATCTCATATAACATACATAATAAAACAAATGTTTTCATAGTCGGTAGCGAAAGAGTTAACGACAGATTAGACTGTTTATTTAATAGCCCAGATTATTCACGATTACAGAAAGAACTTGAATCCAACAAATACAAAGATTTTTCATTGATCCATGCAAAAACTTTAGATATCAATACGCCAATGAAACGGAATGAAGTAACAGAAAACGAAATACTTTCATTTAAATATCTGGATATAGGAAATACTGATAAAAATTTGGATACAATAAAAAGCTATGAAGAGGACTTACTAATTAATTTGCCTTCTAGAGCTAGACAAGTAACACGAACAAATGATGTATTAGTACCGAGACCTATCGGCTCAACAAATACCATTATAACCATACCCAAAGATTTTAATGCTCAATTATATTCCACAGGTTTCATTGGTATACATACTAATAATTATGAAGACGCACTAATTTTACAGACGGTTCTAAAATCAGATATAGTCCAAATGCAATTCAAATATCTACAATCTGGGAGCTTACAGCCAGAAATAACCCCAGAAAACTTCAAAGACTACATAATATTACCATTACCAAACAATACTATAAAATCAAATTTTATAGAAAATATCAAAAAACTGAAAGATGATTCATTAAATGAGTTTAAACAATATTTGGAGATAAAACAGCAAATAGACTTTAAATTTGTAAGTACGTTAAACGAAGTTTCTATTTAATTTACTCAAAATTTAAATTTTCCTTTTAGGTGTATCCCAGTACGGCGAATGGCACTTAGGGCATACTTTAGGATGCTCTTTTGAACGAGGTATCCATTCCGCATCGCACCTTAGGCACTTGTATCCTTCAACGCTTATCTTTACTTTTGGCATACTCTTATCATGTATTTGTTAATATATAAACATAACTATCTGATTTGTAAACGAAAGGTATTTATATATGTATTACCTAATAATACAATAGCAAATACATAATTCGGAGGTTAAAATTATGGACAAGGAAAACTACGAGAAAAGGAAACAGAAGAGCAGAGACATGCTCAACAACGGCGTTGAGCTTGTAAAGCACGGATTTAACGAATATTACATACCAAGCCAGATAGAAAAGGACAAACGCTACAAGGTCACGATAAACAAGGGATGGTATAGCTGTGAATGCGCCGACAACAAGTAGGGCAACCTGTGCAAGCACATACTCCTATTGAAGATCTTCTTAGCGATAAAGCTACAGGCAAGGGAAATAAGGCAGAATGTAAGCGTAATCAAGCCATGCCCCAACTGCCACTCCACGAACATACAGAAGGACGGCACTAGGAAGACCACGATGGGCAAAAAACAGAGGTGGATATGTTTGGAGTGCAATAAGAGGTTCGTGCTAGACCCGATACAGAAGATAAAGGGTAATTGGATGCCGTTACTATGGCTATAGACCTCTACATGAAAGGCGTATCCTATCGTGGAGTGAAGGACAGCCTACAGCAGTTCTTAGGGCTAAAGATAAATCATGTTACTGCCATGCGATGGATACAGAATTACATGGCACGAATAAACGCCTTCGTGGACAACCACCAGCCACAGGTAAGCGATACGTGGCATGCTGACGAGCAGATAGTGAAGGTTAAGGGAAAGAATAGGTACATGTGGAATTGCATAGACCACGACACTCGCTTCTTGCTGTCCAACCATTACAGCCCAACGAGGATTACGCACGATGCAAGACTGCTCTTCCAACAGGCTAAGGACATGGCGGACAAACCCGAAGAAGATTATCGGATACCAGATAGGACTATAATAACCGATGGTGCATTCGCATACGACAAGGCGGTAAAGAGGGAATTTTACACTCATTCAAACCCGAAACCGCACAAGAGATACGTTAGTTTAAGGCAAAAGATAGGCAACAATAACATAGTGGAGAGATACCATAGCTCCTTTAGGCAGAGGGACAAGACGATGCGTGGCTTCAAAAGCGTTGATGGGGTAGAGACTTACGCAAAGGACTACAAGACGTATTATAACTTCATAAGACCGCATCTGGGACTGAAATCCACGCCCGCCGAGAAGGCAGGGATACACGAAACACGGAATTGGAAGGAGCTTTTGGTGAAAAGCCTCAACCAGCCGATACGCAACACCCCTAATTTACCAGCCGAGGATTAAACAATACCGAAAACAAAGTAGATATTTATACTCATATGATTATAGATTAAAATGGGCATAATAAAACTGATGTTTTATATCGTCATAGCAGTCGTAGTGTTTTCTCTTATCTCTACATACATAGTAAATATAAACGCGCCTGCAGTTGCCGGTTTAATTGGTCAATCAGTAACCTCCTTTTTTAAAGGGGCATCCTCAAACAATACATTCGTATCCCATGGTGACAATTTCTCATACCCGGGGAACTGGCTTATTTTCTCACCTTCGGTTGTCAACGGCGTTCCAATACTTTCTCAGAATCTTAGTATCTCCAAAAGCATATCTAGCGAGTTAACCAATTCTTCGCTGGCGATTATAATGCCAAATTCTTATATAACCCAAATACTCGGTGATATACCTAGCGTTATATCGAGTGCGATTTCAAAGAATCTAAGCCTTAGTAAAATAACCAGCCTTATCAAAGATGTAAATGTAGTAGTGGTATCAAATTTTGACATTCCTGGTAACTTTTCAAATACCACAAACTTGACTCAGATTGAGGGTTACCTCAAAGGGTTTAAATTAAATACGCTCAACAACTCACAGATAAATCTTTCTGGATACAAAGGGTTTCTTATAAGCGATAAAAACGTAAGGATTCCACAGATTGCTAATTTGTCATTCGCAGAGGTTAAGCTAGCAGTGGCAGTGACAGGTAAAACAATATGCATGGTCTTTGGTTTGGCTGCTAATAATGCCTCCTTAAGCTTGATAAAAACAGGGTTTGATAGAGTTACACAGAGTATAAAGTGCAGAACAAACTAGCTGTAATGTATTGGAGCTAGAGGGATTTGCACCCTCACCGTCACGAGCTTCAGTCGTGTGCCCTCCTATTGGGCGATAGCTCCACTGGGATAAACATTCAACACAAAACAAATATTAATCCTATTACTACAACAAATAAATCCTTTTTCTTAATTTATAAGTATACTTTATTGGTAGCCATTTATGACATCATCTCAAATAAATCTCAGAGATTATCAAATGCTTACCAATACATTCATTATGGTGTAAAAATAACCATTGTAAGCAAATAGCCTCATTCAAATGAGAATTTACACACTTCATTGTTTATCGAAGAGCATTCCTTTTCAGTTAATTTCAGCAGAGTCCCTGTTAGTTTATAGGATATATTTGACATCAAACCAGCGATAAAAAAGCACCGTTTTTCAGTCGAGTCATCTATATGAAGCGCGTTAAAAGAGTTATAGACATCTATTTCTGAGAGGTATCCTTGGTCCGTTTTCAGCAGTTCTATCCCTCCTACTCCACTTATGACAGGAAGGATGTTTAATCCCATCAAACCATATTTTTCTTCTATGACATGAAGGTTGTATTGCTGGTAGATTTTTGCAACTTCCTTTCCAGCCTGGCTTTCTATGCCGTATACTCCTTGACCTATAATCTGTCTAAGTTTACTGAACAGATAGGGAAAATAAGTTGCAGGGATTATTTCCGATGGAATGGAGTTTATAAATATTTCCGTATCGTCTCTCATTATCTCCACTTTTTCCAATGGTCTATCTTTTCTATCGAATACTTGTGCAGGGATATATGTATATTGGCTTTTTGTCTCGCTTGCAGTTACATTGAAAAAGTCAGCATCTGAATCCCCTGTGGTTCGGCACTTCGTTTCCACGGTTTCAACGTCTTTGTTCGTTGTCATTCTATATATTCCGGTCAGAATGCCTATACTTCCGAAACAGTATGGGGAATTATAATTTATATTCAAAAAAGAATTAGAGTTTCCCTCTATGCTTACTCTGTAAGTGTCTAAGTCCTGGGAAATCCTACTTATCCGTCCAAAACCAAGGTCTTTGAAAAAGCTAAAAAGTTCTTCTTCTGCTTTAGATCCCCTTACCTTTATTGCCTTTCTTTTCTCCATGTCCTGTAAAAAAGAGTAGAACACAGTCGATGAGACTTCTTGGAATATCCCTTTTGTAGCCAGCCCTAAAATCTGGTTTACAGAATTTTGTATTGCTTCCAAACTCCCTTTAGGTAATACCAAGACTCTTATTTTATTCAGAAGGTATATTCCTCCTGTTTTATCATATTCTAGTTCAAGCGCCATACCTTAACTAATCTACACAAAATTTATATGCTTTTAGTGTGTGCTTAAAAAGTGGATTCGGTCAAAATTAAATTGAGAAATATATTCTTAATGATAGTTGCGATAGTCGTGCTTATTGCGGTCGTTCTATTATATTTTCTTGTTTTTGTTAATGGTTCATCGACCGCAGCGGTTGGGAATAACTGGTTCAGTATAAAGGGCGCGTCCCCAATAATAAATAACGGTAAGCTTTGGGTAAATTTTGCAGGAATAGAAGGCTGCGAATACTGCGCAGTGGAAAGATATGCTTTATTTGATGCATTGAGCAATTTTGGTAATTGGACATACTATGGCGGAAGTGTGGTATTGAGTCGCCTTCCAGTGGATAATTATTCAAGTCTCCCTCAACAAAATGCGTTGTTTTATCACGCATATGAAGGAGACTGGACTCTAAATTTCTTAAACCCACATTTGAAATATTCTTCCTCCTATGTTAATTTTACATCCGAGGAGTTGTATAATGATCAATACCCTAACCCGACTCCACTGCAGCAGTTCACACCTTTGGAAAACAGCTATACATCAAGATATGATCCACAAGGTGCGGTTCCATTCTCGCTTGTAGGCGGGAACTTTTTTGAAATAGGTTCTGGAAGCAGCCTCGTTTCCGGAGGACATCCTATAATATTCGCCCCTAATGGAACAGGATACATGCCTGCTTACATATTATCCCAGTTTAATGCAACTGGATCGAGCATAAACAATGGGATAACGGAGGAAGCTGGCTACATAACTGCAATGATATGCAAAGACATAGGCAATTCTGCTCCAATATGTTCTTCCACAGCCTTACCTAAGGTTTAGTATTTATAGAGAGTTTATCCATATACTTAGATGAATAACCTGCAGAGGTACGAACTAGACAATGGATTGAGAGTTTTTCTCAGCCAGAATAATGGCCTGCATACTTTTGCGGCAAACCTCTCCGTCAACTACGGCTTTTTCAATACCACGAATAAAGAAAATGGGCTGGCCCACCTTATTGAGCACATGATTTCTGAAGGAACGTCCAAGCTAAGCAAAAAAAGTCTGAGAGCGCAACTCGATAAAAATACAACCTACTGGAACGCACAAACCGATGATGAATTTACGTCCTATGATTTTAAGGCTTTAAGTTTTGATACTGCTGAAAACCTATTTTATCTAATAAAAGAAATGGTTTTCGATTCCAACTTTCCAGAAAGTAGTATCATCAGCGAAAAGAGTGCTGTCATAAATGAAGTCATGGAAAATTTCGGTTCTGATTCTACCCTTGAGGATGCTATAGCATTTGGCTACTTGTTTAAAAAAGAGCCCAGTGAATTTTTGGGTGGAAACCCACGTATTGTAAGGGAATTCCGAAGAAAAAACCTAATGTCAAGCTATCTAAAATATTATTCGCCACAGAACTCAGTCCTTTCTGTCACAGGCAACTTCGAAGGAGATAAGGCAAAAAACATGATAAAGGAAACATTCGGTAGCATCGATAACTTCGGCAAACAACCAAATCTGGAAGTTTACCTTGGAAAGACTCCTTACAGGGAAATAGACCTCAAAAACTTTAATCCTTACAAAGGCCAGTCGCACATACTCATAGGGATGAAGATTCCAGGTTCTAAGGAACTGTACAAAAAGTCAGAAACTTCAAGGGCTGGGTTGCAGTCTATGTGTACGTTCTTATCCAATAATCTAATGGAAGAGCTTAGGGATAAACTTGGAATAGTCTATGATACCGGAGCCGAGATAGACATTGGGAAATATTCCGGTTGCATCACCGTTTACGCACAGGTCAAGAATGAGGACCTGGAAACTGGGAAAAAGGCAATATACCGCCAGATAGACCGCATTATAAACGGTGAGGTAACTGAAAATACGGTTGAGAACGCAAAATTCAATGCCAAGATATACTTTCAGGATATACAAGACTGCACATTGGACTATGCAAGTAAAATATCCAGTTCCATACTAAAGCATGGTAGAAGCCCTGGGAAGCTTTACAAAGAATATGATCTGCTGGATGTAGACGGATTAAGGGCAGCAGGAGAATATTTTAGGGCGCCTTTGGCCGAAGATTCGGTTCTTTTGGTTTCACACTGAAAAATCTATTTAAGCAATAAATTTCCTAAAATAGGGATGCTAGGGAAAAAAGTAAAAAACATAGAGATAAGGAAAGGAGAAAAAGTATCGGAGTTAATGGATGCTTTTTCAGAGGGTGGCGGCTTTACCGCTAAGAAACTAGCTGTAGCATCAGATATCTTCAAGCAGATGGAGAAGGATGACAAATGCGTAAAATTTCTATCGTTCCCTGCAGACGTAATATCAACAGGGTTAAGGGGCGTTGTCACTGACCTCGTAAAAAACAAACTTGTTGATGTCATCATAACCACCTGCGGGACGCTAGATCATGACCTTGCAAGGGTATGGAAAGATTATTACGCCGGGACGGAGATGTCAGACGACGCAAAGCTCAGACAGGAGGGAATAAACCGGCTATATAATATATTCATACCAAACGACAGCTATGGGTACGTGCTGGAAAACAAACTTATACCTATCCTCAAAGAGGCAGCCTCGATTCAAAAGGAATATTCTACAAGTGAACTTATAGATTTCATTGGAAGCAAGATAAGCAAGGAGAAGAACGCAAAAGAATCGATAGTCTACTGGGCCTGGAAAAATAAGATTCCAATAATAGTTCCAGGAATAACCGACGGTAGCGTAGGGTCACAAATATGGATGTATTCCCAGAAAGACAGGAATTTTATTGTTAATCTAATAAAGGATGAGGATACTCTCGCAGGAATAGTATTCAAAGCGAAGAAGAGTGGAGCATTGATGTTAGGTGGTGGGATATCCAAACATCACACAATATGGTGGAATCAGTTTAAGAATGGTCTAGATTATGCAATTTACATGACCACTGCCGTCGAATGGGACGGAAGTTTATCAGGTGCAAGATTAGAAGAAGCAATATCTTGGGGCAAAGTAAAACCAGAAGCAAGACAGATAACAGTTGAGGGCGACGTTACTGTGCTTTTGCCACTGCTCTACGCTTCTTTTTTGGGGTGAGAATATGAAAATATCGGAATTAAGAGATGGAATGAGTGACATCGACTTAACTGCAGAAGTCACTGAAATAGGAGAAAGCAGGGAAGTAATGACAAAATTCGGCAGCAACAAGGTTGCAACCGCAAAAATAAAAGATGACAGTGGAGAATGTAAGCTTTCTCTCTGGGGGAAACAGATTGAAATGTTTTCTATTGGAGACAGCGTTGAAATAAGCAAAGGATACGTTAAATCTTTCAGAGATGAGCTACAAGTAAACGTTGGTAAAGCTGGATCTATAAGGAAATTATAGGCGGCATGTCTCTTGTTTATTTATTTTCGTTGTTTGTATTGTTGTTTGGGTTTACAGTATACCCCTTAGTCTCTAAAAAATACATAGGAATAACGGGCCACAGGGAATTTGTACCGCTGTTTCTTTTATGTTCTGTAATTGGTGCTGTAATATTACCGCTTATAGTTTATCATTCATTTTTTATACAGCTTTCATATGTTCCGCTGATTGCTCTTCTCGGACTAATGTACACGGTTGCAGCATATCTATTTTTTTATTCCATTGAGAATTATAACGTTGGGATTATAAGCTCCATCGTCGGTTCTCAAGAGGTGTTTATAGCGCTGTTCACTGCGCTATTCTTTATTATAGCCGATGTATCCTCAGTGATAATACCGTTCCTTATCATCATAGTTGGTATAATACTCTTGGCAAATTCAAACACCGGCAAATCAAAGTTTTCAAAATATGTGATTTTCGCCTTTGCAGCCGTCTTAATCTGGGTATTCATGTGGGTATTCTTCTATACGATTAAAACTTCCTTTCCTCTTTCGTATTATGCGGCCCTGCAATTTTTTGCGTTCGTTTTTTGTTTGCCTCTAGTGGCATATGAACATAGACGCAGTAAAAAACACCGGTTGAGCATAAAAGTTAAGAAATACACAGTCTTCGCTGGATTACTTAACGGAGCAGCGACAGCTACCTTTGCCTTCTCTTACAAAATTAATGCTATACTGACCCCATTCGTCGCGCAACTCGCTGTGCCCCTAGTATTGATACTTTCAGTGGTTTTACTGAGAGAAAGGCTGAAGAAACTCGAAGTCGTAGCGCTGGTTCTTATTATCGCAGGTACGTTTCTATATATCATTATCTAAATATCGTAGGATTTTAACGCCACTTTTCTTGCGGTAAGAGAGTTGTTCCCATTGAACTTGTTCATCTTGGCGGTTACGTCTACCTGATACATGCTGAAAGAGATGTCATTTAACTTCTCATTCGTTTCTGATTTATCGGATAATCCAAGAAGCTCGCTCGCTTGCCTGTCGAAAAACGTTATACTTGAACTTTGCAATCCATCATCTAGTATGCCTCTAATTTTCATGGTTTTGGACAGGGCTTTGTCACCGTGTACGTCACAGATGTCATTCACCTTTTTCTTGCAGATGCTGCATCTGATCAAGTAGAGGTCTTCCATAAATATTCTCATAATAAATCCATTTATAAGTGCGACCTCCCCATCTACCATCTCGTTTATCTTTTTATAATCTGCTTTTTTAATCTCTGGCGTGTCAGTCTTGCTGTTCACTGATATTGCGGCATTGCTCCCTATGTTCAGTTCCACTACTCCATTGAACGAGTTTTCCTTTGCATAGGCGTTCGCTATAGAAATTCCTTCTCCGTCCTTTACATTCATAAGTTTATCTATATAATTTTCGTTCCAAGTCACAACTGGAATCTCTCCAGTCTCATCTTCTATGACAAAGTTCATAACTCTTGCTTCTCTACCTTTTACAGTGACCTTTCTTGCTGGGAACTTTCTTTTTATCTTTGCAATTATGTTTATATGGCTTATTTTTTGATTTATTTCGCTAACTTTATAATCCCTTTTTATCGGCACTATACCATTTTCAGTTGCGAGCATTCTTAGTATTGCATCCTCAGTGAGATCAGGGAATTGTCCCCTTCTTTTTTTGATTTCATTCATTATCTCTTCTTTTGAACGCTTGTTTTTCTCTGCTATCTTATCTATAATCCATTCTTCCATTATCTTATTATAGCTTCTGTTAGCTCTCTTATCTTTTCAAAGGATCTTTCATCCTTTCCTTCATAATAAATCCTCAACATAGGCTCAGTATTGGATTTTCTAAATAACATAAATCCATACTCGTTTATTATCTTTATTCCGTCGGTTTTTTGAACCGTTCCGTAATTTTTCGCAGACTTCTCAATTTGTTTGAGCTTAAGCTCTCTTTCTGGTTCGTTCGTGAATGAAATGGATTTAGAATCAAAATAGACTTTTGGAAATTCATTTACCAATTCACTGATTTTCTTCTTGGTTTTTCTTATTATATCAGACATTAGTACAGCTCCAAGCAGCCCGTCCGAAAATGGATAGTACCTAGCGAAGTAAAAATGCGATGACGTTTCCACGCCAAAGTCGAATCTTTTATCAAGCAGTTCTCTTTCGATGTTTGGCCGTCCGACTTTTGAATACGTAACATCTGTCAATTCCTCGAAATGTGATGAGCAGGCGACAGTCGCGACTATTTTCTTGAATTTCAAATATTTTATGTAAATCATAGCGATGGCCATAGGATCTATAAAATCTCCATTTTCGTCAACAAACGCCACCCTGTCCCCGTCCGCATCCATTTGTATTCCAAAGTCTAATTTTTCTTTTTTTACCATCTGGCCCAGCTCAAAGGCGTTTTCCCTTACTGGTTCAGGAGTTTTATCATAAAATTTGCTGTCAGGTTTTTTATGCAAGAGGGAGACATGGCACCCAAGCCTGTTAAACACATCTGGTGCTATGCTCGTGGTAGAACCTCCCATGCTATCTATCCCTACTTTAAGTTTTACGTCTTTTATCCCCTTAGTTATGTAGGAAACATAATTTTCATAGTAATCCTCTTCAATAAGGCTCCCAATTTGATTTGAAAATTTCTTCTTTTCATAAACTTTTTTGATGACTTCTGGAGTTACGGTTATACCCTTTGAATAAAGCAGCAGTCCGGTGTATTTTGCAGGATTATGAGAAGCCGTTATGCAGAGCCCATTGGCTTTTTCTGTAAAAGACGCAAATGCTGGTATCATTATCGGCCCTAGTCCAATGTCTACAACATTGCTCCCGCTTTCCACTAGGCCCTTCTTTACAAAATCCTTTATGGCCAGGCTCCCAATGCGATTATCATAACCTAAAAATATTTTTTTGCCGTTCAAAGACGTGGCTATCGCCCTGCTTATAGGGAAAGCATTGTCTTCATTTATCTCATCAGGATAGGTTCCCCTTATATCATATTCTTTGAAAATTCCCATATTATCTGTTGTCACCACAATGATTTATCTTTTTCTTTGTAGTTTATTCTTACTCATGTTTTCTCTCAGTATATAAAAAAGTCGATAATAAGTTTTGTTTTATAGTTTATCTCGAAGCCACCCTTCAAAGACATAAATATGTTAGGTTTTTTATAATCCAAGGGTAAAGAATATAAGCTTCTTTGATAACATATGTATTTATATCGCTCCCATTAATTCGTTGATGTTTCATTTCAGATGGTTGAGTTTAAATATCAAAACCCCCAAAATTGGTTGGTATTCATACCTATATAACAAACTCTTTAATAAAGAAGTGATTCTCAGGCTTAGAAATGGTGTTACTCTTAGCCACCCCTCTATGTTTGATGTGTATTGTTTCCAAAAAGATCTTAATTGTAAGGATGGCTTAAAAATAAAGCGTTCTAAGAAGATACCTGGTTAATCTACGTAATTTTAAATTTTACGTTCATTCACCTAAAGAGATGTCTGTTATATCAGAGAATTTAGTTGGGAACCAATACAAAATTTTAAATGTTAAAAACAAAGGGGTTGTGGATATTTGAGTTAATATCGGAGACATGGCAATTTCGTTTTCAAAAGTTAAAATGGCTAAACGAGTGATATCGTTTGAACCATTTCTCATCGCAACGATAATTTTTCAAACCTTTAGAATAAAATAATTTTCGGTGTTATTCTGGCAATTATTTTATATGTTTTATCATTCTGTGAGTGTTTTTATATCAAAAGCAGTCTATAGATTATCATAATCATGCGGCATGGAAACTGGCAATCCCAAAGAGACTATATCAAACCAGAGGCTGTATAGCGAGCTTGAGAAAATTGTGCTAGGTATAAGAACTCACGTCCATGGTAATGAAAAAATAGAACACAACAAGCGAGTTTATAGACTGCTTTCTCCAAAGAATATCACAAAAAATTACAAAATAGAGAGCGATGAAGGAGATGCAGCCATTGCTAGGTTTGACGATAAAAACGCTTACTCAGAGGAGTATAGGAAAAAGGGCAGAAAGGACAGGATTATCATAAATAAGTTCCAACTGTATGATTCTAGTGATTTCGTAAAGGAGTTATATTTATCTGTATCTCATGAATTATCCCACGTTTTGGTTGGGGAACATAAGATGCACAGGAATTGTAATCTTAATGGTAACATCTTAGATCACTGCTCCCACTTCTTCGATTACTTGTCTTTGTTTGGAAAAGAAGCGTTGCCAAAAGCCTATTGTTATATAACTGTTGGGCTATACGGATATGAAGAAGAAGCATATTCATTAATAGGGTACGCGTATTCCTCGTATCAGGAATCTAATCATCTGTCACGAACAAAATTAAATAAAGAAGAGGTGATAAGACTTGTTGATAACGACAGCAATTTCAGAAATTTCCTGGAAAACAACATTATTATGATTAATTTGGATAAATTGGACGATACAGAAAAACAATTTGTCGCAAAAATTACCAGTTATGGTAAAATGAAGGCATTATTCTACAGAGATGGGCATCGCATAAAACGGAATAAACTCGAAATATATTGATTTTGTTATTTGGCGATTTTTTCCACCGCATTTTGCAAGTCGGCTAGAATTTTATCGTCTAGTTTCATATCTTTATTATTATCAGTAATAAATGGCAGCTCTGCGAGTACTGGTAAATCCATGCTGGCTTCCATGTTGTTTATCTCATTCTTCTCTCCACAGTGAGCACATACGAAATATCCCATGTTTTTTATAAGTCCAATGACTGGTATATTGAGCGTTTTTGCAACCACGAGGCTTTTCTTCCCAATTACATTTGACAACTCCTGGGGTGTCGTTATTACTACAACTCCATCTACAGGTATAGACTGAAAAACAGTTATTGGGGCATCGCTCGTGCCTGGAGGAAGGTCTAGAAACAATAAATCCAGGTTTCCCCATTTTGTGTCATTATACATCTGTTTTATCGCACTCGACACGAGTGGCCCTCGCCATATTATCGCTTCAAAATCCGTAAGCATATCTACAGTCATCAGTGGAATACCATCCTTTACCACTGGGAGTATCTTTCCAGCGTCATCTGCATAGGCCCTTTCTTTTACCCCAAACAATGATGCAATCGATGGCCCTGATATATCACAATCCAATACACCGACTTTATATCCCATAGAAAATGCAGTCTGTGCGAGCAACTTTACGACAGTGCTTTTTCCCACCCCTCCTTTTGCGGAGTATACAGCAATTATCTTCTTTATGCTCTTTTTTTCGTATCGTTCGATGCTTTGTGGCATTTCTATTTTTTCATCACGCACGATATTTTTTATTTTTTCAAGCTCGTCCTTAGTCATGAATCCAAAGTTTACTTCAACGTTTCCGTAGCCTTTTTCGCCCAATGCCGACTTTATGTCTTTTTCTATCGTTGAGGAAAGTGGGCAGCCTGGAACAGTGAGCTTTATGTTAACTTTGAGAGTTTCACCGTCCTTCTCGATGGACTCCACCATTTTGAGCTTCACTATACTTATCCCTATCTCAGGATCTTTTATCGGCTCTATCAAGTCAATTATCTCTCTGAGTTTATCGCCTTCTAATTTCATACTCCTCTACAAAAAGAATCTATTTTTTCTTTTCTTCGTCCAGATCTAATATGCCGCTTGAAGTGATTTCAAAGGATGCCTCTCCTTCAGGCAGGCTCGGGGAGTCGACGAGTTTAGCCACTCTTGATCCTTTCCTCCCTTTTCTCAAGTATATTCTGTAAGTTGCAACGTGCCCTATTATGTGGCCACCGACTGCTGCTGTAGGGTCTCCAAACATTACATCCGGCCTTGCCATGACTTGGTTTGTTATGTAAACAGCGATATTGAATCTATCAGCCAACCTTTGCAGAGTATGCAATACTACGTTGACTTTCTGTTGTCTATCTGCCAGGGTTCCCCTGCCGACATATTCTGCCCTAAATAAGGCCATCATGCTGTCTATTACTATCAGTCTTATCTTTGGATCCGCATTAACTAGTTCTGGAATCTTGTCGACTAACAATACTTGGTGATCTGATGAGTATGCCCTTCCTATCTTTATATTTTGGAGAGCCTGTTTAGGGTCAAGTCCTTTGACGGCAGCTATCTGTTCTACTCTTGCAGGTCTGAAAGTACCCTCCGTGTCTATCCACACCGCATGTCCGTCTAAACCACCTTTTTCCAACGGCAGCTGAACATTCACTGCAAGCTGGAAAGCTAACTGACTTTTACCAGAACCGTATTCACCATAACATTCGGTTATTGATTGCGTTTCTACACCGCCACCTAGAAGTATATTGAGTGCTTCGCTTCCCGTCGATATTCTCTGTACGGTTTTTCTCTTGTCCTCGAATTCCAGACCAGACATAAAATTCATTTTAGAAGCTTCTCTAGCCTCTGCAACTATCTTTCTGGCAGTAGGTTCCCCTATGCCGCAAGCTTCTACTAAAGCCATCGGGTTTGCAGTTGCGAGTGCTATTATATCTTGGTATCCTGCATTTCTTATCTTAGAGGCTATGGTGCTTCCAACTCCTGGTAAATCCTTTATATCCTTGTATTCGAAATCTGACACTGTCCCTTTTTCCTGTATTTCTTCTTCATTTTGCTCTTCAATTTCATCGTCTTCCATTTTACCTCACTTAACTTTATTCAGTACTATCGTTGTGTCTGTTCTGCCGACGCCCTTTTCCTTTCTTAGCTGAGAAACAACAAAATTGGAAAGTTCCTCTATGCTGCCGTATTTCAGTCTTATAAGCAGGTCCCATTGGCCGCTTATCAGCATAACTTCTGTAACTTTTTCATCTGAACTTATCGCTTTTGCAATTTCTATCGCAGATTGGCCCTGTGATACTTCAACAAAAATAAGTGCCTCCATCTGTTCCATAATCACTCTATAAGCCACATATATTTATAATTTTTATGTTTAATGCGAAAAGTTTATTAATTTTGAGGTTTTTGTTGTAATAGTAGGGGGTAAAATATGATAGGAAGTCAGGCACCAGAATTCGATTTAGAATCTTATGAGGATGGAGCGTTCAAGCGCGTGAAATTAAGTGATTACAAAAACAAATGGCTCATACTTTTCTTTTATCCTGCGGATTTTACCTTCGTATGTCCGACAGAACTAGAAGGGTTTGCGGAAGCATATGAAAAATTTAAGGAGAAACAGACTGAAATAATAGCTGCAAGCACAGACAGTGTGCACGTCCACAAGGCCTGGGCTGAGCACGATAAAAGAATAGGGAAGGTAAAATTCCCAATCATTGCGGACAGAAAAGGAGAATTGAGTAAGTTGTATGGCGTTTATAACGAGGAAAGTGGCAATGCACACAGAGGGCTGTTCATAATAAACCCTGAAGGTATTATCAAGTACATGGTTATAACCGATGACAGCGTTGGCAGGAGCACAGATGAGACCTATAGGGTCTTAACGGCACTTCAGAGCGGGGGCCTTTGCGGTGTGAATTGGAAAGAGGGCCAGGAAACTATAAAGGCCTGATCATCAACCCAATCGAAGTGGTTTTCCAAGATCTTTAAGTCGTCGAAATAAAAATGTAAATACATTGTGAGCTATACCTATATTCTAAGTATAAAAAATACTTATAAACCGTAAGTTATTATTTTATTTATGCGGACCGCTCAGCATGATAAAGATAATCCCACAGCATTCTTGACGACCAAGTCAGGTCAATCAGCCTTAGAGTACATGATGACGTATGGTTGGGCAATACTGATCATAGTCATCGTAGCAGTAATCCTCTACAGCATGGGCATATTCAATCCAGCATCAAGCATCTCATCCACGATAACAGGATTCTCAGCAACTCCC
>JAJZNK010000042.1:18285-20592 GCA_021811735.1 Nanobdellota archaeon
AGGATAGCAGTAGGAGACACCACAGGACATAGGATATTGATAAAGAACATTTCCGCAACGTCAAACGGAAAGACAGAAGTGTTCACCCCAACTTCAACAGTCGATCCAAATCCAATCATAACCTCCGGAAACACATACATATTCTCAGTTCCGAACATATGTCCTGCAGTAGGAACCCATTTCTCAGCAAGTGTAAACATAAATTACACAGAACCGACTACTCCCTTTCCCACTTCGCGATACACTTCTACGGGATCAGTGACTGGCACAGTATCGTCTACAACTCTCCCGCTTTTCACTGCGTATTTTGGTGGCGGAAACAACAACAACGATAATATAAACACGACAACACAACCTTTTCTTAACCAGTCATTTACTATCTCCCTGTGGGTTTATTTGTATAATGCCACGGCGCCTTCTACTACAGACAGTCACTCAATATTTTCACTTCCAGGTCCAGGAGGTTGCACAGGAAATTCATGCCCCATATTAGCATTAGATATTCGTAGTGAAAGTTTTCATTATTTTGTATGGGATGGGGACTTGTATGCACCTGCTACAGCTGGTAAGTGGTATTTTATAACATGGGTTTTTAATAAAACCTCAGCGACAGAACTGGCTTATCAGGATGGAGTGCTTTACGATCAGGCAAATCGCTACATATACAGTCATTCTTTTTTGTTTTTCGGTTATATTGGAGGAAACTCCATGTTTGGTTTTTTGTCTAATGTTCAAATATATAATAGTACCTTAACCTCTTCAGATATTTCTAAATTATATAACCAAGGTTTATTGTATACTCCTCTACAAGCACAACAAATGGCAGATTGGTGGCCATTAAACGGTACGACAAAAGATTACAGCGGTAATGGAAATAATGGCATTGCAACAAATGTGGTATACACAAGCAATTATCCCGCTACTGGTTTGTCATAGTTACCTTGTGAAGTAATTTAGTACCTACATTGGCATCAAATGATTTAAGTAATTACATTCTTATTTTTACATGCCAAGACCCACATGGGATGAGTATTTTACCGAGATTACAAAAAAAGTGGCAGAAAGATCTACGTGTGACAGAGGCCATGCAGCCTGCGTGATAGTTAAAGAAAACAGGATTCTCGCAACAGGTTACGCTGGTTCACCAAAAGGGATGCCGCACTGCGATGACGTTGGGCATTTACTAAGAAAACAGTATGATAATCAAACTGGGGAAATAAGCACACATTGCGTAAGGACGGTTCATGCAGAACAAAACGCTATAACCCAGTCAGCAAAATTCGGCGTTTCCCTAACTGACTCTACTGCATACGTTACTATGGAACCATGTTTTACATGTGCAAAGATGCTCGTACAAGTAGGAGTAAAAAGAGTGGTGGCATTCAAGAAATACCATGATGATAAAGATACAGTAGATTTATTCACAAAGGCAGGCATAACTCTTGATATACATGAAAATATTGATGAAAGTTACTCCAATCAATAATTATTTGTAGATTAGATTACTAACCGTAATTTTTGCGTGACGATTTAACCTATGTTCAATTGTTTGGCAGTTGTTTATTATGTGAGTGACCGAGAATCCTTTCAACACTGCGTAATCAGATACTAAAGAACGATGACACTTCCACGGCAGGATTTCAGCACACATTATGCATACTCTTTCTTTTTTCGATTCATTAAGGATTTTTTTGAATCCCTTTTCGAATTCAGGTGTTTGCATATAATCAGCGTATCCTCTAAATGAGCGGTTCTTCCAGAAAATATTCTTAGCGTTCATCAGTGGGCTTTTTAGTCCACCTACTTCTTTCACTAACATATATTGTATTTTAGCTTTGGAGAGAGCTCTTCTTATGGATTCAGAATTAAATTGGGGGTTTTTAGCAGACTTTGGTATGCTTCTTATATCTACTATAGATGTTATACCGTAACTCTTTAGTAGGGTAATGAATTCAGTAATACTTCTGGTAGAATGACCGATGGTGAATATCCTTTTCTTTCCAGTCTTTTTTATATTTTTTATTCTTTCAAAACCATCGATAGATTTGATCGTTTTAAAAGTATTCTCAGGCAAAGAAAGATTCTTTATTTCGCCTTTCTGGATTTTTCTTCTTATTTCTGTGCCAGAGAGAGTGTTAGTCGCCATGCGTTCAATAATTTTTACCGGCTTTTTAAATTTCTTTAATATTGATATTACTCTTTCGTTTCCGCTGTAACACATATCAAACTTACCAGAAATTTTCTCTATACTCTTTACCCATTTTGCATCGGAATTCTGGTCGTCCAATCCGAGTATACGGAAGTTAT
>JAJZNK010000041.1 GCA_021811735.1 Nanobdellota archaeon
CGTATTTAACATTTGTTTAACTTTGAATAATAATTGTTTAATAATAGATAATAAGACAATTAAAATATTATTAATAGAATTAGAATGGAAACATAGTGATGAAGGTATAATAAAAATAAGTAACAAAATGGGAATAGAAGTTGACATAAGACACGGTGATACTACTGCATATGAAAGAGCTAATCAGGCAAGGATGCCACCACAGTGTCTTATAACTACTCCAGAAACTGTTCAGTCGATACTATTAAGCAAAAGACTGGTTGAAAAACTGAAAAATCTTAAATTTGTAATAGTGGATGAGATACAGAGCTTGATGGAATCTAAAAGAGGAACCCAATTTTCTGTAGCCCTAGAGAGATTACGCAGGTTATCTAGTTTCCAAACTATTGGAATCAGTGCAACTATAGCGGATTTTAAGGAAACGGGAGATTACCTGTCAGCCGAAGAAAGTGTCTCATTCCCAGGGGACAAAAAATACGATATAGATGTTACCTATCCTAATTTTAATAATGAAGATGAAGAAATAGCATCAAAAGAAAACGTAAGTAAATTAGTTGCAAATTCGCTTAGATACATAAGTGAGGAAATAATAAAATCCAAGTCTACAATAATATTCACAAATACTAGAGAAACTGCGGAACTTTTGGGTTCCAGACTGAATAAGTTCTTAAAAGACAAGAAAATGGAAGTTCATCATAGTTCCCTGTCGAAAGAAGTAAGAACTGAGATAGAGAACCAATTCAAACTTGGAGAGATAGACGTCATGATAGCTACGAGTTCTCTCGAATTAGGTATAGACATCGGAGATGTAGATTTGGTTATACAGTACATGTCTCCAAGACAGGTTATAAAACTTATACAAAGAGTCGGAAGATCAAACCACAATCAGCAAGGTATTGCGGAAGGAAGGCTCGTAACGATAAATATAGACGATTTCTTGGAAAGCAAGGCCATAGACAACTGTAGACTTAACGGAAAACTTGAGGTTATATCACTTCCAAAACTATGTTTGGACATACTCGCTCACCAGATAATAGGAATTATTATAGATGGTGTGGATAGCACCGATGAAATATTCAGAATCGTGAAAAAAAGCTACGCTTACAAGAATTTAACTAAAGAAAAATTCGACGCAGTGGTGGATTTTTTGATTAAACATTATATGATAAGATACTATGGTAAAGGGCTAATAAGAACAAAAAGAGGGTTACTTTTTTATATCGGGAACATCTCCTCAATACCCGATAGGAAAAGTTATCTCGTCATAGACAGCCAGCTGAATAAAAAAATAGGTGTTTTGGATGAGGAATTTGTAGCTGAAAACGGAAAACCTGGAAACCATTTCATAATGCGCGGAGAAAGCTGGAAAGTTGTAAGCATTGAAAACCAGAAAATAACTGTAGTAAGAGCGAATAGCGATGCCGGTGCAATACCTGCATGGGAAGGAGAACTTATGCCAGTCCATAGATTTGTGGCTGAAGAGGCAGCGGATTTAAGATACGAATACTCAAAGAAATTTTCGGTTTTGAAAGAACAAAAAGAAAATTTTGTAATACCAACTTCCAAAAAAATAGTCATTGAAAAAGTTGATGATTATGTTATCATTCACTCAACGTTTGGTAGCATGACAAATGAGGGGCTAGCAAAAGTCATAACCGCAGCCATATCTGGCATCACTGGAGAAAGCGTGCTGAGTAAGATGGACCCTTACAGAATAACAATAAAAACCCACTTACCCATAACCAAAATAAAAGAAATAATATTTGGAATTGACAAGATAGAAGAAAGAATAAAAGAAAGCATAAAACGCACGTCTTTATACGAATATAGATTCCTTAACGTTGCAAAAAGATTTGGTATACTGAATAAATATGCAGATTTCACAAAAATCAGGCTTAGAAGCCTTATAGACCTTTATGAGGGTAGCATAGTTGAAGAAGAAGTTTACAACGAAATTTTTTCAAATAAAATAGACATAAAATCTGTCGAGGAGGTATTACACAACCTAAAAAGGGGGAAAATCGAGATCATATTAAATGAAAATGAAGCATCACCATTAACATATGAGGGTTTAGAAAGTAATTATGGCGGTTCTATAATAAAACCCAACGAGGCAAAGAAAGCATTGCGCCAACTGGTCCTTGACAGGATAGAAAACACAGAAGTATACTTACAATGTCTGAATTGCGGGTATAAGATTGGAAGCCTTAAAGTTGAAAACACACAGGGATTAAAATGCAGAAAATGCAATGCGAGATACCTTGGCTTCTTCAAAAACAAGCAAAAAGACATATATGAACCTGTGCTAAAGAAGGCGTTTAAGAACAAAAAATTAAATCACGAAGACGGACTATTATTTGAAAGCATAAAACAGAATGGGGCCCTGTACCTTGGATATGACCAGAAAGCATGCATTGTAGGTGCTGCTTATGGCGTAGGCGCAAAAACAGCGAGTAGAATACTCTCCTCTTATAGTAGAGACGCGGATCAGCTTATTGATAAAGTCATAGAAGCTGAGAAGAATTATATCGAAACCAAAGAGTTTTGGAATTAATTACACAGATATATCATCCACACTGTGATCTTTCCCATGTGAAACGCATATTAAATCTGGATTGAGTTCCTTTATTTTGTTAACACTGTTTATTAACGACACGTAATCCTCAAAGAACGGAGGTGCTTCAAGTTTTTGATCCGTTCCTCTCAATAAGTCACCGCATATTACAATTTTTGGATCTGGTAGGTATATAGAAATTGAATCTTTTGTATGTCCTGGGGTCTCTATTATTTTTGCTTTCACACCGACTTCTGCCGGAAAAATACCTTCTTTAAGTTTCATGTCCGGTTTTAGAAATTTTGGTTTTATAAGTTTTAACAGCACCGGAAAAAGTTTTATGGAGATAGTATTTTTAAGGGACTTTGAACCGGCGACAGGCAAAAGAAAACCTTTGCTGCCATTTACATACGGTATACCATTTTCACTTATTCCAATATGCGCATTACTCATTTTATGAAGAGCGTACGCACTACCAAAATGATCCACATGTGAGTGTGTAAGAAGTATGTATTTGATATCATTTATGGATTTACCTATACTATTAATGTAAGAGATTATTTTCTTCTCGCTGTTTGGCAACCCAGCATCTATCAATATTAGTCCATTTTTGCCCTCTATCAAAAAAACTTTTACATGGCCCAGATTTATCTCATGCAAATTACTATTAATTCTTACCCCAATTACATCTCTTACCATCAAAAACTAAAACCGTCTTGAAATAAATGTTTTATTTTTAGCGCTCAGAAGCTACCCTACTCGTCATCGCGAAGCTCGGCAGGTGTTCATTTCATCATTGCGCTTTTTAGCCTAAATTTATTGGCGGTACTGAACTTGAACTATTCAAGTTAGAGTTACTAAAAAAAACAAGTATAAAAGTAGAATTTGAACTAATAGACTTAAGACTTACTCCAGAAAGAGCTTCCTGAACTGGACTAAGCTGACCATTAGATCCCTCAGAAAACATGCCCCACGCAGTATTATTAACAGGATTTGCACAAAGTGGCGAAATAAACTCTTTGGAAAATGCACACTCTATGCTACCACTGGAAACATTGTAAGAGATATTTTCCTGTGCAAACACGCTTTCTGTAAATAAGAGCATAGTGGAGATATTGCTGGCTAATAGATTTGAAACTGGCACACTTTGAGAAAGTGCGATTATGCTGTCAGAAACGCCTTTTTGTATGGAGATGGTGCCAAATGAAGAAGTATAATTTAATTTCAATGATGAAGCAGGGACAACTATATAATACGTCACAGAAGAATTGTTTGGAATATGTGGGAAAAAGAAGAAAATGGAGGAAACGAATGCTATTGCTATAAATAAAGCTGCTGCCTGTTTCAATCTTTGGTTTACCATGATTTTAGCTTATTTGACGGATTATACAAAATTTATTTTACTAGAGCATAGCCTATAACTGCTACAACCAGTATTATTATCAGCCCTATTAAGAAAGGTACTGGGGATGTTACTATAAGAGCAAGCAACAATGCAAAAACGAAAAATCCAAATAATGCCCTGGAATAATTCTTTTTCTTTAAATAAGCATAACCATAGCCAAAGGAAAAGAAAGCGAATGCAGCTGTAAATGAGAGGGCACTCACTATTATTAGCGATAAATAGCTGAATACTCCGGAATCTACTATAACGGGTGCAAATATTGTTATAAGAACTATAGGAATAGCAGCAGTTATAAGCAGTTTTAGATTCTCATCCTTCTGTAAAAATGCTGGCATTAGTCCATCTCTAGAAACATCGTCAAGTGTACGATTTGAAACATTGATAAGCGCAAATGCCGTAAGTAGTATAACTACTATCGAAAGACCTACTATTATATCCTCTACACCAGCACCAAATGGAGCTGATAGTATATTAGCGGTGAATATATTTGCAGTCGGCATGCTTAGAAGTATTGGGTATATAAGATTTCCAACAGACGCAGAATTTTCAGAAGTAAACACAAAAGTCTGAATCAATGCGAAAAGGATAATTGCAGTTATTAAAATTGCCAAAAGGGCCTTAGCTACATCCACTCGATTTTCTCCTTTATATACAATGGAAGCGCCTTCGAAGCCACCGTACATCCACAGTAAGATAAGCATACCAAAAAGAAACAACGGAGCTGATACTGGAAGAACATATGATGTTTGTACTCCCGAAACCGAGGAGGCTCTGTTATAAAATAGTGCCGTCGCTCCCAAAACTATAAGAAGAATTACAAAAAATATCTTCAATGCACCTGCAAAATTCAGAGTTCTTCTTATTTTATTGTAGAATATAACTATCCACATCACTACAAAAAGCAAGTCTATGACTGCAATTGAGGTAAACGGACTCATCCCAAAGAACAATGAAAGCTCTCCAACTGATGCTACTCCTGCTGCTATTATTGTTATTATGAAAGATATAAGCAAAAGAAAGGCAAATATAAAGGAATATTCTTTTTTAATTGCAGTTTTAAGAAAATTGTAAGGATCGTGATTATGTGTTATACTTATATCATAAATTAACATCCCTATGAGCATTGCAAGAAATCCAGCGCCCACGACGAGGTATATAGAAAAAATTCCACCATAAACCAATGCTACAAATAGTGGTATCACTAAGATACCCAAGCCGACTACTCCTGCTAGACCATGTAGATACAGTTCAAAAAAGGTATGCACTTTCTCTTTCTTCATTGGAACCTTTTTTGTCGCTATAGAGGATTTTGCCCTTTTAACGCTTTTTACTTTTGATTTTTGCATATTATTAGTATAACTGTATGCTATTTAAATTTTGTATTTGCTTTCCCTTTTACCTGCCTCGGTTAAAACTACGAACTCCGCATTCTTTTTGAAATCTTTAAGATTTGCTGCATTTAGATAAGTCATTGCGGATCTTAGTCCTCCTAAGAGGTTGTTCACTATTTTAACTACACTGCCTTTATATTGTATAAGGGTTTCCGTTCCCTCTGGAGTGTAACCCTCGAGATCTGCTGCCTCATCAGTTTTTAAGGACCTATCCGAAAATGCATTTACAGAAGCCATACCTCTATAAAATTTGTAATTGATGTTTTCCTTAGTTATTATTACTCCTGGGCTTTCATCTGTTCCTGCAAATAGACCACCTATCATTACCGAATCTGCGCCGGCTGCTATTGCTTTCGAAAAGTCAGCTGATTTTATTATCCCGCCATCTGCCATTATTCTGACATCATTACCTGCACATTCAATAATAGAACTGAGTTGAGGGTAACCTACCCCTGCTACTGGACGTGTAAGACATGCCCCTCCAGGACCTATTCCGACTTTCACACAGTCGACACCTGCCTTTTTAAGATTCAAAACGCCATCCTTAGTGGCTACATTGCCAGCTATAACTTCTGCACCGAGTTTCTTGATCTCTCTTACAACGTCGGCAGTCTTTTCAAGATAACCATTTGCCACATCCACGACTATGAAATCGGCTTCTGCATCAATCAATGCCTTTGCCCTTTCCAAATGATCACTCCCTATACCTATGGAGCCACCGACCACTAACCTTCCATTCTTATCTTTTGAAGCCTTTGAATATCCATCTAAAAGCTTGACATCCCTCGATGTTATCATTCCTGTGAGCCTTCCTTCCCTGTCTACTAAGGGCAATTTCTCAATCTTGTTTTTGCGCATTATCCCTTTTGCTTCCTCTAATGATATACCTTTATGTGAGGTTATTACATCCTTTGTCATCAAATCCTCAACCTTTTTGTTCATGTCCTCTTCGAACTCAAAATCCCTTCGCGTTATTATACCTACGAGCTTTTCCCTATCTAAAACCGGAAAGCTGCTTACTTTTTTCTCTAAGGACATCTCCCTGAGCTTCCCAATGCTCGTTTCCTTGCCTATGACGTATGGTTTCTCGATAACTATATTTTGTTCCCTCTTGACTTTTATTATCTCTGAGACCTCATTCTCTATAGAATTAAAACGGTGTATTATGCCGGCCCCGCCTGCTTTTGCCAGTGCAATCGCCATAATATGCTCTGTAACAGTGTCCATGTTTGAGCTTACCAAAGGTATATTTAATTTTATCTTATCTGTCAGATATGTGGACGTGTCGACCTGCCACCTGGAATTTACTTTTGATACTTTTGGGATTAATAGAACGTCATCGAACGTTAGGGCATCTTTTATTATCTTCATACCAAAATATACTGAGGAAATGGAAGGTTATAAACTTTAATCTTATTGAACTTATACAAATTTTTATATACTTTTATTTCTGCTGTAGCCTTACATAAGGATAGATTTTAAATGTAAAGCTTTTATTATCTATACTAGTTAGATTGGATTATGGGCCGATGGCGCAATTGGCAACGCGCTCCCCTTGCACGGGAGAGACTGTGGGTTCAAATCCCATTCGGTCCATTTTACCTATGAAAAGGATAAACAAAAACAACCTGAATAAATTTGCGCTTATTGATGGCGTGTTTTTTGCAGTGTACGTGATATTCTTTGTCTCTGCATCTATTTTTAGAAATAACATACTTAAGGTAATGATGTTTATATTCTTTACAATATCTGCACTTCTTTTTCTAATAATTTTGTATTACCACAGACAGAATAGAAATAAACGCAAAAAATAACAGCATATGGATTATTATAAAAGTGGGGGGGAGAAATTCGGGCCGTTGTCATCTAGAATCTACGCATTCGGATCGAAGCACTCCTTGAAAAATTTGTATCTTTTTATAGCAAGAGATGTTAAAAAATTGAACCCAAAAACTATACTGGATGTTGGTGCAGGTCCAAGTGATTTATCAATTTTACTTGCTAAGACTATCAAAAATGCAAAAATCTATTGCGTCGATCCATCCCCTTCGATGAGAAGAATAGCGATTAAACGTATTCATAAACTAGGAATTAAAAACGTAAACTATGAGCTTGGCAGCAGCCGCCATATCCCATTTGAAGAAAGATTTGATGTTATATTGACTTCGATTTCATTTCATCACTGGAAAGAAAAAAGAAAAAGTATAGAGTACTTGCTTAAAAAATTAGACAAAAATGGACAACTGATAATATATGAATTCTGCTATGACAAACTTAATAATATGCAGAAGACAATGATGGGAAAACACAGCTTGTCTATTAAAGAAGCTGAATCATACAATTTCAAAGGGTTGAAAAAGAGCGTAAATATACATAAAAATGTAATAAAAGTATCTTTTAAAAGATGTTAAAATCTATAAATAATAAACGTTAAATTAGTATTTTAGGGTCTGGTAGCTTAGCCCGGTGGAGCGTTCGACTGATAATCGAAAGGTCGGGAGTCCAAATCTCCCCCAGACCATAATTGATATTGTAAATTTTTGTTGTTAATTATCTGATAACATAACCAACTATATGAAAATATTGGCAAATATTTTAAACGTTATATTGGACCAATAAATTTTCGCTAACGATTTGAAATTTAGAATTGCTGCTTATAAACCCATTAAGTACCTTGTTATATTTCCTTGAGCAATGTCTATTATACGCTTCCGAAATTTATGGAAGGCATTACCCCATTAGGTGGATATACACGGATACGGAACCAATTAACCCTTATTATTGAATATCTCCATGAATACAACATAGGGTATTGGAAGGCAGGGTTATAATCCGACGCTGTCAAAGTAATGGGTTGGTAATTTACTGAACCAAATGACAATGCCCCAGTTACAGTCATACCCATTATTAAAAACTGATTTACTCCCCATGATAAGGGAGCATTTATATCCGTCATAGTATTCTGGGGATTTTGGAAATGGTGACCTAAATCCTGGCCAAGCGAGGATGATAAAGATAAACTTACAATTTCAGAATTACTTACATTAAATGCTGCATTTGATGTTGTATTAAGTATACCAATTCCAAAGCTGTCATATATATCATTGTCACTGAAAAATTTAAGGCCGCTTTCTATTATATAATTTCTATCGAAAAAGTTTGTCTTAAGTGTGAGAGAAGGTTCTGCTCCGTTAGCCTCAAATCCATTACCTCCCCCACTAAGATTTAGTCCATTGTTAACTGTTGCTTGAGGTTCACCATTATTAACCCATTGGGAACTTAGTGTTGTGCCTTGGAAACCATCATAAACTGTAAAAACATTTGCTCCGTTATCATACTGTGCATATGTGGAAGACAACTGAGGAGCCTCGCCGGTGTTTACGTTATTGAAAAGGGAGGTTGTGAGTGGAGCAAAGCCCATATAGATTACCATGGAATTAGAGATAGAAGGAAGCTTGAGCCACCAGATTGCCCTGGAAGAGGTGTAATTCTCCAGCCAGCTAGGGATCACGCTGCCGTTGTAGTAGAAGAACTCCACGTTCTGTGCGAAATTTGAGGTTGCTATTGAGGACCAGCCTGGATCGGTGCTTGTCATGTTAATCATCTGCTGGAAGGGCGAAGGTGTAGCTGATGTCTGGGTATTCGTTATAGCCAACGGTTCATACGAGGTTAGGATGGAAGGCTTTCCTGCTATTGACGTGCCTGCCACTGTGCCTGATGTGTTTATTGTCTGCGTTCCTATGCTTGGGACGTTATAAGTATACTGTATTATTGCAGAGAAGGAATACTTTACATTTGCTGCATTACAGGCGACGTTTGGGACTATTATGACTGCTGATTGACCGCTTTTGAGAGTTATTGGGGATGACAAGGTATACACTGAATTGGAAACGTTTGCTCCTGATGCAGATGTTACGTATACCTTGGTTATTTGCAGGGAGTTTGCATTGTTTGGGATTGGACCTGCTATCACTGCTACCTTATAGCTTATGCTGTTGCATGAGGAGGATGAGACTGTGAAAGGGGAGAAGCCTGAGCTTGTGAAGGATACGCTTGATGCTGGATTGAATATGCCCATACTGTAGAGGATTACTGCTACGATGACTATGATCAGGATTGCCCAACCATACGTCATCATATACTCTAAGGCCGACTGGCCGGTCTTAGTCGTCAAGAATGCTGTGGAATTATCTTTATCATGCTGATTGGCTCGCATGAATAAAATAAAGGAAACGGTGTTTATAAACGTTGTTTACAATATCTGTTTGGTTTAACAATAAACATAACATTATGTTATAAGTGATTCCCTTCTAAAAACAACATTGCTTAGACAAAATAGAATTATATCAAATATTGTTAAAAATAGTATAAGATAAAGCATAAATAAAGCTGAAAGAGAAGCTAAACCAAGAAGCGAAGCAAATGGCAATATTAAGAGAGGAAGAACTAAAAGAGATGTTAACTGCTGTGCCTCTTTTATACCCTTTACATGCGAAGATATTAGGACCACTATGGAGATGGGTGCAAGAGCCAGAAATGGAACTGCAAACAGCATTAGGAGCCATGGCATGGTTGGCAGTATAAACATATGAAACTGCTGAAAAGAAAGGTAATTTACGATTGCACCATAAATTCCAAACGCTATCATAGCCATTATTACGGCCGGTAAAAATGACGCCAGTATCTTTCCAAGCAGCAGTTCTGTTTTTGTCAAGGGGGTTGCAAGAAGAGCTTCGGAGGTTTTTCTCTCTTTTTCACCAGCAAAACTGTCTGCGGCGATTACAGCAGAGGTTATTATGGGCATTGTCATCGTTATTGGACCAAGTATGTTTATTGAGAAGTATTCCATAAAGGCGATACTTTTAAACGCGGGTAAAGCAGAGCTTACATTTGTAAGTTTAATAGCTAAAGCAATATTAGCGGCTTCATGTACAGCGATATATATTGAAAGGAGTGGCAAAACAATAGCAAATGCCAATGGAATCCCAAACATTGGTCCGAATATAAGTACGCTACTGAATACCTCTCGTAGATCCTTCAAAGTCACTTGATAAATGTTTATAAGTTTCATCCATTTTCTCCTGAAATTCGTTCTACCAGAGGCTCTATGTAATCTATCCCCAAAATAAAAGCTTTATTTTTTATAAGTTCCTCTGTAAGCCTGTTCACATCCTTATATCCATTTATATAAAATTTTGCGCTACTTACTGTATTGCCTTTCATTATTTCGAACTTAAAGCCAGTGTGCTTTAGTTTTGCAATGGTTACTGGTCTCGCAAACCTTATCAGAACGCTGGAATCCTTAATAATCTTCGCATATATATTGTACGTAGTAGTATCTTCGATTATTCTGCCGTCTTTTAGTATTACAAGCCTAGAATTAAACCTGGAAACTTCATCTAGCTTTTGAGTTACGAAAAGCACTGTTTTCTTTTTTTGACCATAATTTACAATAAAATCTCTTATCCATTCAGACGAACTTGCGTCAAGAAATGCAGTCGGTTCGTCCAGTAGCAAAACATCCGGTTCATTAAGAATCGCTCTGCAAAAAGCCACCTTCTGCTTGGTTCCGCGACTTAATTCTACAACTTTTCTATTGAAAAATTGAGATGCACCAAGTTCTTTCAATATTGCAAGGCTTTTACTATAAACTTGCCCATTACTCAACTTATAAAGATTGCCGAAAAACTTTAGATTTTGTTTTACTGTCAAAAAATCGTATAATGCATAATTATCAGATAGCATAGCTATTTTTTTACGAACCATATCATCGAAGTAAGGTTTCTTTCCCAAAACTTTTACAGATCCCGAGGTAGGTTTAAAAAGCCCCATTACACACCTCAAAAAGGTGCTTTTACCGGCACCGTTTGGACCAAGTATTATATTTACACCGTTCACTGACCTAAAAGAAATATCGTTCAATGCGACAGTGTTTCCGAACCTTTTATATAAATTTTTGACTACGACTGCTGGGTATGTCATACAAAATTTAACAGCTCACCCAGATTGCTTATACTTTCGTCTGCAATATCCAATTTTTCACCGCTCCTGGATATAAAAACAGTAAACGAACCTATCTTTTTACCAGGGAGTATGTCATTTACGCTGTCTCCTACTACCATACCTTTATGAGGATCAATTCCCAACCTATTAAATGCTTCAATGAATACATCTGGAGCTGGCTTACCTTCCTTTACATCATCTGAACTTACTACAATATCAATGAGATCGTTAAGCCCCGTCATCTTAAGCACATTTTCAAGAAGATCTCTAGACATGCCAGTTCCTATCGCAGTTCTTATGCCTTTGTCTTTTAACTTTCTTATGACATTTAGAGTCTCTGGATACAACAAAGTCTTATCAGTCTCTACCAAATGAAGGAAATTATTTCTTCTTTTTTCTTTTATCTTGATCGCATCTTCATCGCTGAGTGATTGTCCATATCGGTGTATTATGTCTCTAGATGAAACTCCTCGAGTATTTTTATAGAGATCCTCATATTCAACGCCAACCCCTTCTGAGATGAAAGCCTGTTCCCATGCCTTTGCAAGCACGCTGGCAGTATCTATAAGAGTACCATCCATATCAAAGACTATTCCTTCTATCATTATTTATTAAAACCTTAAAATTATTTAAACAAATAGATTATAATAAACTAAAATGGCTTATCCTTTGAAATATGGACATAAATTTATTTAATCCGGTGTATGAGGGTGTTTATATAACACTGCTTTTATCTTATTTACTTGGGATAGTGCACGGCATAACTCCTGATGAGCATACATGGCCTATCACGTTTTCTTACGCAATAGGTAGCGGGAGCACAAAAAAAGGTGCGGAAATTGGCGCAATATTTTCTGCAGGATTTACACTTCAAAGGGCTTTGATGTCAGAATTAGTATTCCTTGCGTTTTCATATGGGTTGTACAGCTTTAGGTCCTTCATAGCTTCTCCACTGTTCTTTGGAATTGTTTATTCAATAGTTGGAATCGCAATGTACATTGCTGGACGCTATGTAAAATATGGAAATTTTTACCCACACATTGAGATAAATGAATTAATAAGTAAAAGGCTTAAAAAGAGATTCAAACATAATGACAATGACTTTTACAAAAATGATGTCAAACCTTGGATGGCAATTATACATGGATTGATAGCGGGTTTTGGCTTTGGAGCCTTTGCTTTGATAGTGTATTTTGTTTTCGTTCCAAACATGCCAAACGCGTATGTCGCCTTTCTCCCTGGGATGATGTTTGGTTTAGGTACTATGACGATGCAATTTGCTTTTGGTGCACTGTTCGGAGCGTGGATAAAAAATATAAAAAAGATAAGTATGAAGGGATTGCAGTTTATAGCTAGATACATGTCTTCCAGTGTACTGCTATATGGAGGAATTGCCTTTTTTGTAGCAGGAGTAGGTATAATAATATTTCCCAAGATACTTAATTTCGGAATTATAACTCCTTTACAAATACATAACCTGCATGATATCGGTATCGGTTTTTTCATAGTAATATTGGTCGTTGTGATAATAGGGATAGTATCTTATAGAAATGCTATGAAAATTGCAATTGAAAGATACTCACGACATTAGATACTCTCTTAATTTCATCATAGCTTTACCACGGTGACTTATTTTATTTTTCTCGTGTAATGTCATGGCTGCAAACGTGATATCCATGCAATCTGGCTGGAATATCCCGTCCCAACTCTTGAAAGAATTAACTTTAGGATGCACTACTTTCCCATCAACACTTCCACTAAAAATTTTGGTGCCTTCTTTCGCGTCCGTGTAACATAATGTGCAAACTGCAGTAACACCATATTTTCCATATCTATCAACAAGGTCGAAAATCCCTTTGCTGCCAATAGACTTCAAAAACCACTTTATCAACGGACCTGGGAGTTTGTATTCGAGAGCTTCCAGATAAAGTGACGCATCGTCAACGACCAGGTTTTTTATGTTGGAACGCATATTGGCCTCTTTTGCTTTCATTTTAACTACCTTTACTGGCTCCAAAGATTGTACCTCATCTAGATCTATCGAAAGCCATTTTAATTCAGGAATAATTTCATTTGCCTCTTCAAATTTACCCCTATTACTTGTAACGTAGGATATTTCCATATTTTTTAACAACTGTGCTAATAAACGTATTAGCGTTCTTAAACATATAAATATTATTGAAAAACACGTACATTTTCTTTGATTTAAGTCTGCTTAATTTAATTAACGCGTCCGAAAGCTCTTTTATTGAGTAGCTATAATCATACCATTCTCCTCTTCCGTGAAAACGCATGTACACTTCACCGGATGTATTGACATAAAACTTTCCAAGAGGAGAATCAGTGCTTGCAACAGTTATACTGTTACTAGTAAATATTTTTACTGTGTCTTCGTTGAAAAACGACTTATGTCTCAGCTCGAAAACTGGTTTATATTTTTCAAATTTAGTGCCTATTCTTAGTATTCTATCCATATTATCCGCACTGAAAGAAGGCGGCAGCTGAAAAAGTATATTGTCTGGAAGCAGTCCTCCTTTCTTAAATACATTTATAAAATCTCGTATAAACTTATCAGATTTTTCATTTAGTTTGAGATTCTGTGTAACTAGTCTATTCATTTTGACCGACCAGGACAACTCACGAAAATTGCGCCATGTTCTTACGTCTTTTTCGGTTGGAAATTTATAAAAACTGAAATTTAATTCTATCGCATTAAAGACTGTATTGTTTCGGTACCATTCGATACTCCTATCATTATTCCAGTCATAGCCCCAACCAGAAGTGCCTATAAAAAGCCTCATACTAACCATTAAAATGCATTTTATTTAAGCATTTGATAAAAATTTAAAGGATAAATTTGTCGACAGACACTGTTTGGTATGGAACCAGTATTACATGTAATGTCAAAAAACGGTACTTTTTTGTTCAGGTTTAACAATGGGGAATTCGGCTCTAAATGGTGTGGTATATGGAAAGAAAATAGAAAATATTTTGATTATTTTGCATTTAAGCTAGGGAATGAATTTTTGTCTGAGTCCAACTTCAAAAAATTCTCATTTTACAATTCACAATTCTCAACTATGTCTTTCGAAACTATAAGTGGTAAAGTTGTCGAAGAAATCAAATGCCATGATGATTGTGTAATTGTTTCCGTTACTCCTTCATATAATACAAGTATTAGTGCGGAAGTTGGCGTAAATATTAGAGAAAGAGATGAAAATTACTTAGAAGGTAAGAAATATGAATTAACTGAAATAAAGAACGGGGTAAAAGTTGATTTTGAAGGAAACTCCGCGTTTATTTACTTTCTTAATGGAAATTTTAAGCTGCAGGAATATTACGGTGTGCATTCGCCGGGGATTTATGCTATGAAAAAGGGGTTAACGCACCACCTTGACAAGGGAGAAACACAAAACAAATATGTCCCAGGTTACACCATTGCAAACTTGAAGGCGGATGAAACGTACGACCTTGTCTTATCATCTAAAGAGTTGGACTTCGATGCTCTTTATAAACTCATAAAAAACAAGATAAAATACGCCGAAAATTACGGTGAAATAATAAAAACTGAGAGTAGAAAGTTTGAAGTCGATCAGGTTGACAAAGAACTTGTTATGGACGCTATTGATTCCATCTATTCATATACAAATTTTAATAAAAAGGAAATCTATGCAGGGTTTCCATATTTTAACGAATTTTGGTTAAGAGATTCCCTTCTAATTTTGCCATCCTTTTTGTCCCTGGGCAACTTCTCCTTTGTAAGAGATATCATAGTGAAATTATCGAACGAGATAAATGATAATGGACTTCCGGATATACTTGGAGGTAGCACTTATCCAAAAGATGTATTAGGTCTTTTTATAATAGACACATGTGAGTATTACAGATATACTGGTGATGGTTCGATATTGCGATTACTGGAAGAAAAGAAGAGTGTCATAATACAGATTCTAAATAAATGGTTCAATGACGGATTCATACATGATAAGGGAAGAGAGACTTGGATGGATTCCATAGATAGGGAATATTCTATCGAAATACAGGCTATATGGATAAAAGCGCTGAGTGGAATGTATGAACTTTATCACGATGCAAATACAAATCAAATGATGGAACGACTTAGAAAAAGTTTAAATAGCATGTTCAGAGAAGGACATTTCGCAGATCAAAGAGATGTAGACATAAATAGCGCAAACCAGATATTTGCACTGTACTTCGGCATTTTAGATGAGGAGAAGACTCTAGCAACCATAAAAAACATCGAAGATAACATGCTGAGTGAACAGGGTGTATTATCCGTATCAAAAAATGACGGAACGTTTGATTTCAATAGTTATCAACGCGGCGCTGTGTGGCCAATGCTGACCCAGTTGTTTTCCGCAGCTGCATACTTTAACGGCAGAACTGCTTTAGGAAAAAAGATCCTTTCAATTTTAAAGCAGAATGACAACATGCAATGCTCCTCAAGGGTAAATGAAATAATACAGCCAGATGGTATTCCAAAAGGCTGCCCGTCACAGGCATGGTCATTGTGCCTCTTGCCATTCATAATAGAAAGGTATATTCTGGGAATAGAGCCAGATATACCAAATAATAAAATAAAAGTGATGAAAAGGAATGGAATAACTGGTAAAAAAACACTAAATATAAATGATTATATAATCGAAATATCGATTGAGGACGGAAAAATAAAATCCAATTGTAATTGTGTAGAAATGCCAGATAGCTTCATTTTAGAGTTTTGACTTTTGAAAGGAAGCTTTTAATGTGCATGATAAATTCCTTCTTGTTTTTAGAGTTGTCTACATAATAATCGGCGGAAGCTATAACTTCTGCTACTCCGTAGCCTAACTCCAACTTTTCCCGCCACTCGAACTCTTTGTAAGATGAAAAATCACTCTCGTTTTTCCGCTTGATTATCCTGCTAAACCTCGTTTCTTTATCAGCGATTATACCTAGTATTATTGGTTTATACCCCTCTCTCTTCACTTCTTCGACCTCTGAAAGCCTCCTAGAACCATCCAGCACGGCTGTATCATGCGTCTTAAATGTCTCCAGAAGCTCTTTTTTCACAAGATCTATCACGTATTTCTTGCCGTTTTTTTCCGTCATTCTTTTTGAAAAAAGCCTTATAGACCTATTGTTTATTTCAATCCCGCGTCTTCGCATTTCTTTTCGTACTGCATCCCCCATCCCTATAATAGGAACATTGAGTTTTGAGAATTCCATTGCTGCAGTGGATTTTCCACTACCAGGCATGCCGGTAAGTATTATAACTTTCTTCATAACAGAACTTAAAATACATCTCTAAGAATAAATACTATTTGGTGACGTTTAGTTATACGCCTTGGGAAATGGAATACATTACATATTTTGGATACCCTAAATAGGGTATTACATACTCCACCTTTCCAACTAAGTGACTGTACGGCACATTATACTCAAAAGGTAAGGAAAACGGATTTGCATCACCCTTCGTAGTGTAGTAATAAGTCCCATTTATTTCTGTCTCATTGACTACCCGATGGATTACATCTTCATTTAGACCCTCGTAATTTATATGGTATATTATTACATCTCCAACTCGTATCTGAGAGGGTAATGCTTTATACGCAACTGCGATGGATCCCACTGGTATCCCATTAAAAAAAGGCCAGCTATTTACTGTTGACATGTTAAATCCGTGCACCTTGAGCCAGCCATAATACGTAGAATTTATTTGTGGCTCCTGATGAACCATGCTCCCTGATACGACCGCACTTATGTAACTAACTGGTGTAAATGCATAAACAGAGGGCAAAAGGATATATACAAAGGCAATGTAAAAAACAACTAGATAAAATATTATAGAATAAACACTATCGCCACCTACCAACTTTAATATAAATGACCTGTATTTTGATTTGTCTTTCATTTAAAGATTATTTGAGTGCAGAATTAAATTCTTTTTTCGCTTCCTTCAAATCCGCCAGAGTTTTTTCTACGACTTTTTTAAATAATTTATCAACATCTTTTCCCTCTGTTTTCATCACAAATATAGATGATTTTTCAAGAGGGTGTTCCATGACAAAACCAGCAAATGTTACACCATCCACGCTGTCCGCTTCCTGCTTTATAAGATTTAAAACTGATTGAGTGCCCCCGTGGACCCTAAATTTTATCGACGAATCATCTTTTTCCAAAATTTTGATTTCCATCATTTAAATAGTCTCCATCCATTTTAATAGTTTTCCAATTAGACTAACTATTCGCACTTGGTATATCCGCAGTTCTTGCATATAAAACAGCCATTTTCAAATATAAGCGTCTTTTGGTGACATTCTGGACAGACAGTTGCCATTTCATGCTCAAGTCTATCATTATTCTTGAGCACCCCATGCAGCGTTTCATTTTCATTGTAGATATCTTTATTCTTTATAGCCAACTCCATTGCTTTTGCAATACCATCAGGTATCGAGAACACCTGTATTCCGTTGAACCATAATGAACTGCCTCCCTTTATACCTTTCAATGTACGTATCACGCGGGTTGCACTTCCACCGGATTGAAGATATATACTTATTATCCTTCCAAGAGCTTCAGTAAAACTTTTTTCTGTCTCACCAGACCTGCCCATGTCTATGAATACTTCCTTTACATTGTTATTTTCGTCTTTGTTAACTGTAAGATACATATTACCTTGCGAGGTCGGCATTTTTATTGTCGTACCTGTCAGCATAAATGGTCTTGCCTCTTCGATTAATGTGTTTTCTATAGGTTTTTCTTGCGTTACTTCATCAGTTGGTTTTAATATATCATCCTTTGACCCTTCTCTATATACTGTTATTGATTTACAGCCCAATTTCCACGCATATCTATAGATTTTGTCAACCGTATCAACATCAGTATTTGAAGATAAGTTAACTGTTGAGGAAATCGAAGAATCTATGTGTCTCTGAACCGCAGCTTGCATTTTGACCCTGAAAAACGGGTCTATCTTATGTGCAGTTACAAAGATATCGGGAAGGTCCTTTTTATCCGCTATACCAAACTTATCCATATATCTTTTAACAAAAGAATCAAAAACTTCAAATCTACCCTCTGAAAGGGATTCCGATCTACGTATATAACTCAAGGCAAATATTGGTTCTATCCCTCCACTTACTCCTGCCATAGAAGATATCGAACCGGTCGGAGCAACTGTAAGAACGCATGCATTTCTCAAACCATTTTCGCTAATCTTCTTCGTAAGCTTGCTGTCTAGTCTTTTTACAAAATCCCTTTGAAGATGTTTATCTGCAACAAAAGCACGGAAAGACCCTTTCTCTATTGCGAGATTCGAACTTTCATCATATGCTAGTTCTTTTACTCTTTTCATCAAACCATCAACGAATTCTATCGCCTTATCAGAATCGTATCTAAGATTCATGCTAATCAGCATATTTGCAAGCCCCATTATACCTAAGCCTATCCTTCTCGCGTAAACGGTCTCTTCGGCCTGCTCTTTCAAAGCATGTCTGCCATAACTATAATCAAGAACATTGTCAAGGAAGCGCACTCCGTACCTGATAGTCTTCTCTAGATTTTCCCAGTCCACATTTGCCTTTTCTGAGAACGCCTCTTTCACAAAATAATCTAGGTTAATTGCACCAAGGTCACAGGCACCATAATTTTCTAATGGCTGTTCACTACATGGGTTAGTCCCATGAATAGCCATCCTTTCATCATACTCTGTAGGGGATTCTCTCTTCATTCTATCCCAAAACATTATACCAGGATCACCTGTATTTAGAGCAGTATTTATTATGTTCATCCATAGGTCTTTCGCTTTTATATCTTTCTTAATCTCAACCTTTTCATTCTTGAAATAAAGCGTAAACAACCGGTCATTTTCCACTGCCTCCATAAAATCATCATATACCTTAACGCTTATGTTTGCATATTTGATACTTTTTTTATCGCTTTTGATTGTCACAAAATCCTCTATATCAGGGTGTGTTACATCTATTGTAATCATTAATGCTCCTCTTCTACCAGTCTGTCCTATTATCCCAGTGGTTACAGAATAAAGTTCCATGAATGAGGTAGAACCTGTTGAAAACCTTGCGGCGTTGTTAACCACAGCACCTTTAGGTCTCAATACCGAAATATCTATTCCAACCCCACCACCGTATGAATATGTCCTTGCCATCTCTTTTGCTGTATCATATATTCCCTCAAGTGAATCTTTCTTTATAGGCAAATAATAACAATTTAGCAATGTTGCCTTATGATTAGAGCCTGCACCAAACAGTATCCTCCCTCCAGGAACAAACTTGAAATCTTCCAAAAGCCAGTAGAATTTTCCTTCTATTTCCTTCTTTTTGTCTTCTTTCTCAACGCTTGCCAGTTCTCTCGCAAGCCTTTTCCACATATCAACAGGTGTTTTTTCAGTCCTGTTACCTTCAAAATCTGATAATGAATATTTCTCGTAAAATATCCTAGATCTTAATTCATCATTATTAAAAAACTTCAAAGTTTCCTCAGGTAAATCTATCATAAATCTCCAAAATTAGTAATTATAGTATGCAGATGATGTTAATGCACATAAATATGACCTCGCTCTAAACTTTAAACTAAAGGAGGTGATCCAGCCGCATGTTCCCATACGGCTACCTTGTGGCGACTTAACCCTACTCACTGAACCTAGATTCGGTTATCGCATAACGACAATCTCATCTA
>JAJZNK010000010.1 GCA_021811735.1 Nanobdellota archaeon
GAAAATCAAGGCTTATGCCGAGGCCCTGGCTTTCTTTATAGAAGAACCTGAAGCCCTGGCAGATCCAACCCTAAAGCTCTTTGTGGAATTGTGCAAGGAGAAGATTGCAGAAGAGCAGGAAAGACAAGACAAAGGGCTAGGGAAGCAAAAGGTGCTTATAAAATCGATGTAATCTCAATACTTTAAATAAAAGTATTTATATAAATAATTGGCTTAGTAATAAAGATGATGCTGATGTCGCTGCGGAGTTTAGTAAGGAGCCAATGGTGGTGGGCTGTTGTGATTGTACTACTGGTGTTTGCCCTACTTGGGGTGTTCCAGAGTATAAGGACTGGGATAAACTGGGGCTTCCCAATAACAGTAGTTGCATTCCTGATAATTGCTGTGGCGAAGACAGTGGAGCGTTTAACACGGCCTACTACAATCTCTAAAAAGTCAATTAGATAACAGTCTTAAAGCTCCAGCCCAATTCACCCCTCGCTTCGCTCGCCCCCTCTTGGTCTTACGCTTGAACCTTCTTGAAAAGAAGGTTAACCAAGAATGCAGAGGCCTCGCAAGCGAGCCAGAGGACCCTATTTTCTGCTAGAAAATTAGCCTTTCGCCCTAGCTCAATGCTACCGTGCCCTCTGGCTCGCACTCCCCGTGCCGGAGGGGTGTCATACACCCCTCCCTAAGCAGGCACGGGTCGGCTCGCCTCTGCAAAACCTTCTTTTAGACAGGAGTTCCCTGCGGTCAGCTCGCCTAAAAGAAGTTTTATCAAGAAAAAGGGGGCTGATATGAAAACAGGCTTAATGCTAGATTAGGTACTTTACTAAGAGTTATTTCTTAGTTTGTTTAATTTCTGTGCATAATGCGCAAATATAATGCCGCCGATTATCATAACTACAATAGAAAAAGCCAGATATTCTACAAGCGTTGCTGTAATAGCTAAAGAAGATCCTATGCTAAAAGAGGCACTACTCATTGCTACATAGATACCACCAAACGCTCCGCCAAGTGCAACAAGTGCAAGGCCAAAATGTCCCAAAAGCATAAAGTGTGCAATTTCAGCGTCACGATTCATAAATATACCTTTAATGTTCAATTAACAAAATTCATTAATAATATGTTAAAACCATTAAAAATAATATAATATGCTAACGAATAACATGTATGGAAAATAGCAAAATAAAAACCTTTGATGAAAAGAAATTACTAAGAGCATTGAAGGCTAAGAAGACTGAGTCATATATAACGAATGGATTTATGTATATTATAGGCATTTCACTCCTTCTTCTAGTGTTAATCCTATTTTTTATATTTGGCCTACGGCCTATTACAACCAACCAAGCTTATGCTACTACTGCATTAGCCATTGCAACGATTGCTTTGGCTATTATAGCAGTAATTTCCTTATATGTACAAGCATTTATGGAACGAAAAAGGAACAGGATAAGATACTTAGAAAGAGCAATAGAAGAAATTTATAACCCTCTTTTATCTTATTTTAAGGAAAACCCAGATGTACATTTAGAGAAAGGTGTGACTGAGGGGATTTTATCTGCAAGAAAGGAGATAGATAGAATAATATTTAATAAGCGATTTCTTTTAGAACCCCCGGGTGGCGTAGTAAAAAACTTTAATGGCTATTTTCAGAGATACAAAGACAAAATGAATTACTCGGGATGGGCATTTGAACTAAATGATGATGTTATTTACTGGAGACAACTTGGGTTTATATTATACTATTTTTACATGGAGAGTATTAACCAATATCGTACACTTATGAATTTAGAAAAACTAAAATTGAAGGAGCCAGACTGGAACAAGGTTTTTTATTTAGATGAAGTAAAAGATCAAAAGTATATTATATGAGTGAGTATATGGAGCAAGAACCAAAAATATTTGAGCAAAAGCGTATTAACCTTTTTGTAGATAGATTATAGGTGGATTTAATGAGAAGATTTAAGATGACTTATAAAAGAACAGATTTGAAAGATGGAGTAGATTATTCTATAATTTATGAATCAGAAAAAGCAGAAACTCCAGAACAAGCACTTCAAGAATTAAAACAGAATCCGCAGCACAAATATTATTCAGCGATAACACATGCGGAGCAGATACGTGTAGAAGCTTTAGATGATTAACTGTATATTATTTTCTAAACAAGTTACTTTGTGATCCAATGGACGATCTAAATTTAGAAGGAGAGATTGAAGATATTAAATATCCAGCTATGCGTATAATTTATACTGGTGAATCAACTAGGAGTAAAGTTGAACGATCAATGTGGATATTTAGAAAATTTGCTTATTCTGTGGAAAAGTACAACATACCAATACAGATAGAAGTTAAAAAAGGAGAATCTGAAATAATAACCATCGTTTTAAAGATTATTGGTGAGGGGATTTTACTAGCTTTTGGCAAGGATATTTACGAATTTATGAAAGCAAAAATATTACAACAATTAGAGAAGCAATATAAAAGTAAAATTAAAGTAAAAACAAATAAAGCATGGAAAGAAAAAGGTTTGCCTCCCATAAATTCAGATGAAATCTATAATGAGAGGAATGAAAAAAGAGGTAAAAAGAGACTGCATTCATAATTTTACCTAGCTACATAATTATATACTAAACCACAAGCCTTAAATACCTTTAATGCCAGAATGTATAAACTATGACAAGAGGGTTCTCAAAGAGAGCCAAGCTTTCCAAGCTCGACCACCTCTTTATCATAGCGTTCATTATCGGCGCAGCGTATCTAGGCATAATCTTGCGACTAATCCCATTCGCAGTCGTATATCCCATTGCAATTCTATACCTTATTTTCATCGTGTCTCTGGAGCATGGGAACACAAAAGGCAAAATATACCAATCCGCCATAGCGAAACAGCAACGCAGGTACAGCACCATAAGCGCAAGGACTGATACGGAGCCGAAGGTGCTCAGAACCTATAAGCGAGGCGCGGATTTTAAGGATTACATAGCCAGGGCCACCAATCACAACCTTTTCGTTGCAGGAAGCTCAGGCACAGGAAAAACAACGCTGATGCGCTACATGATAGGCATTTTCCCCGATTCCGCAAAGACCATCTTCTCTTTCAAGGCGAACGACGACTATCTCAAGCTGGGCATACCCATACTGAAGGTCGCTGAATACGCCGGCGACCCATTCTCAGACAAGGAAGCC
>JAJZNK010000004.1:0-1260 GCA_021811735.1 Nanobdellota archaeon
GGTATTGTTATATTTCCAGATGCAAATATGCGGCCAGTCTCGTCAACAAAAGCTACTCTGTCCCCGTCGCCATCATACCCTATACCGATATCCGCATGGTTTTCCATTACTGATTTCTTCAGCCCCTGTAGAGATTCCTCACTCGGTTCAGACGCCCTGTTTGGGAAGGTTCCATCCAACTCTTTGTTTATTTCGTAAACTGTTAACCCTAGCTTTTCCATTAAATTGCCGGCAACTAGTGCTGTAACGCTATTTGCATAATCAAGGACAACTTTGATACTCCTGTCTATTTTGACTTTTTTGAGACAAAAATCTATATACTTGTCTATTATTTTGTGCTCTGAAACATTTCCTTGCTTCACACTGGTATTGAATGAACGTTTCGAAAATATGTTGTGTATATCTTCTAGCCCAGTTCCTTCTGATAGGATAAATCCTTTTTCTTTTACAATCTTGAACCCATTCCATTCTGGAGGAAGGTGCGATGCCGTTATCATTATACCCCCTGCCAGATTCTCCTCATTAACGCCAAAATACAGAAGAGGGGTCGGTATGACGCCAAAATCTATGACGTTACAGCCTGTCGATATTAAACCGTCTACTACTTTTTTATGTAAAGCGTCGCTGCTTAGGCGTACATCCCTTCCGACGGCTACATACTTACCTTGGCCAGCATACGTACCTACTGCTTTGCCGATTAATTCTGCAGCTTCATCATCAAGATCCTTACCATAGATGCCCCTTACATCGTACGCTCTAAAGATAGTAGATTCATCCATATGGTTCCTATGAGCCAATCTATTATAAAACCTTTTAGGATAAATAGTGGAAATTTACCAAAGGTTTAACAAGTATGTTGCCATGCTAAAAAATAGAAGAGCCAAAAATAGTGCTAATGATAGGCCCGACGAGATAAAATTTGAAATTAAGAATGCCAAAATAAGAAGAAAAGTTATGTAATATACGATATTGTTGTGGTAAACTAAAGTTAAGCCATCAAACTTTGTATACGGAATAAAATCAGCTACCATAAATACGGACAGGGATATTGCGGCAGCAAAAAAAGCCAGGTTATTGTATGATTTCCACGCAAACACCATCAACAGAGCAAGGAACGCTAGTACAAGAGTAGAAAACATAACTATGTGCCATTTTTCATGGATGTTAACATCTCCTTTTTTAAGGCCTCTCAAAGTCCTTTTACGGGTGTACGAATTGAAGTTAAAAAGTGGGATTACTATTGGCAGTCCAGAACTTGAG
>JAJZNK010000004.1:1270-3105 GCA_021811735.1 Nanobdellota archaeon
TGTCCAAAATTTACCGTTGGCACTGACGTGAAATAGTAGCGCCACTATCTTCTTAGGAACTATCTGAACTATGCCTACTAGCACAAAAAATAGAACTATTAAAGGACTCAGACTTAAGCCCGTATATAAAAATGACAGTGATAAAAGAACTGCTGTAGATACCGTTGCATATGCAGCGAAAACAAAAAAGTTACTCTTCTTTTGATATCTAACATTCTTCATAGTTACGTTCTCCTTCTATTAATTCTGAGGTGTATCAAAATAAATACTACTATCACGCCTATGGTGAGAGCTATATAGGAATAACTACCAGACACGCCACCTAGAAAGTCCACGCTGGGCGGTGGGACATTAGAGAAGATACGTTCATTAACCGGCTGTAAGGATGACGAAGGATAGAATATAGTGACGCCCAACACCTTGCTTGTCGGCAGTGTTATAGAGATGTTATTGGTGTACGGATATACGATGTAGGAGGTATTATAGTAAAATCTGCTGTTGTTGAACCCTAACAAGAACTCGAAGGTCACATTTATTGGGATGTTATTACTGTTAGAAAGCTTGGCTGACCATAACATAGTAGTTTTGTTAATGGTCGTGGAGTTTATTTTATAGATCGTAAAATTAATATCCGGTTTTATCAGTGAAGTTGTGTAGTTTTTAACTATAAACTTATTTAAGAAAACCTCGTTAAATTGAAACGTTATATTTTCCTGGTAGTTTTTGGATAATGCCATATGAATCGGTATAGAATAAACATCACCTGGGGAAAGTGAGAAACTTTGGTTGTAATTCAGACTCAGCGAAGCTCCTTTTATCACGGGAAGCGTCCAACTGAAATTCAGAGGAGTGTTGCCCGTATTTTTGATGTGGATAGTTATATTTGCAGTGTTGTTGACAACCTCTGTTATTCCGGAATAGCCGATAAACTCAAAATTAGATTCTGGTAGTACATGAAGCGAAGTGTTCGGGTATAACCGTGTATTAATCAATTCAAATTTAATTGAAGGTTGATATACGCCAAAAGGGATGTCTGATACATTGTATTTTATTATATTGTAGCCGCTGGAGTTGGCGGGAATTTCCGCAGAGTATGCTAATGAATTATTAAGGTAAATGGAGTAGTTAGTATTTGTTGGAAAATCTCCAGACACATTAAAGAAAATAACTTTGTTGAGCCCAGCTGTTTGATTAAGAACGCTAAAAGAAGCCGCTAGAGAAGAGGTAGCATGAACATCGTTAACGCTAACCAGCATTACTGTTACTAATACGAGTAAAAGTAGCAAAGACTTCGCATTTTTCATAACTATTAATATGAAACATTCAGATTTAAGCATGCAAGTTATAACTTCCTACAAATAGGAAAATTTGAAAAGCATTTATTTATCAGTCTTAATATCTATAAATGGTAAGCAGTTTTCTTGTAGTCGGATTGCTTATATTGGCTAGTATACTCGCATGGTTGCTCCTGATATATGTAGAAAATCTGCTTAGCCCAAGAACTAAGCCGGTCGGAATGGGTAAATCCCCTATAGAAAGTGGAGAAAGATCTCTGACGGCATCACGTTTTGTGGGTTTCCAGTACTATCAATATGCGATTGTCTTCGTAGTTGTAGAAGCGTTGTTTCTACTCTTATTTTTGTGGGGGCAGAATGCTAGAGTGTTGGGTTCGGGCCCGTTTATCGGCATATCGATAGGATTAGTATATCTGATAATACTGGTACGATATCTGATACGTCAAGACAAACCAATCAAAACTTAATATATGAATAACAAAAAAATAATGAATGAGATTAACGCTAAAGAGGAATCTGAAAAAAATGAATTTTCGTATC
>JAJZNK010000038.1 GCA_021811735.1 Nanobdellota archaeon
GGCGGGGTGACTCAGCCTGGTAGAGTGCTAGACTCATATGTTAAACATGATGAGTGATGAGCTATTGGCTATGATTTTTCGCTACTGGGACATCTAGAAGTCGCGGGTTCAAATCCCGCCCCCGCCAATTTATAAACAAGATGTATTGGATATAAGTTTAGGTCAGGAATACAGGCCATAGTTTATCGCATTGTCAATTGTAAAAGGGAATTCCTGATAATGCACAAGATAAAGAATTAGGTTGGATAGAAAGCCAATTTGGCGAATAAGGTCAGTTAAAAGGTAAAGACATCACAACTCAAAGTGGCGGGGTTAAGTTATAAATATAAAGTTAGGTTTCAATTCCAAAAAGCAAAGCAAATAACCTTTCTTCTTTCAATCTTTTTTGTGCATCTTGCATTAGTAAATTATAGAGCCCTTCTAATGATTCCTTGTCATTTCCAAAAACAGGGAGTGACCTATCCAGATCTTCTATACTCTTCTGTATTTTTTCCTCCATGTGATTTATGTTTGGATTAGTTGCCTCATATTTGCTTCTTAGTCTGTGGAGCTCAAGGTCCGTTACTGTCCTTCCTTCCTGTTCACTTATAAAAATACCAAGCGAGTATTCAAAATATTGTGCCATTATGCATGTGCCCTTATAATAACTATTTGCTTTAGCAAATGATTTTAGCGCATCCTCAAGTTTTTCAATATTCTTAGTAGTGTTGTATTCAATATATGTGGTTTTAGCTCGCTCAAATTCTTGTTCTGTAACTTTCTTAGCCGCCATATGGGCGATACCAAACGCTTGCAAATCAAACCTCTTAGTAGCATCAGCCATGGCCTGCACGTGCCCGATTATTTTATTGTCATGGTTTATGATATTGACAACAGCTTTATTTGTCATATCTTGTGTCTTGTCTGATTCGTCACATACAAGTACGGCCTCTGTCTTATTAAGTGTCACAAGGATTGATTCTCCCTGTTTTCTCTCTTTTATCGAAGAATACGCAATTACCGTGCTATCTGTGGTTCTTACAACCAAACCCTCTTTTTTACCATCAACCTGTATCGTTCTTAAGCCTTCAATATTTCTATTCAGCCAGTTATATGTTTCGGTCTCTGATGTTATCATACTTTTACCATCAGCGATGACCTCCATCTTTCCAGTATCTAACACTACGTATTTTACATTTTCGAACAGTTTTTGTGGATCTTTAACTCCTGCAAGATACGGTATGTTTTTTTCTCTGGCGATGACCCCTTCATGTGAGAGTATCCCCCCAAGCTCTGTTATAATTCCTTTCACATGTCCGCTCGCCATCAATTTTTCTAAATCCCTCTGTTCTGTAAATGTAGCTATAAGCACTACGTCCCTATCGGGAATTTTTTTGAGTACAAACCATGGAGTTCCTTCGGCCTTGCCAATGCTTACGGGAATGAGGCCACTTGCGTTTTCTAAAATTGGTATGTCTATAGTTTTTGTTATGGGGCGCGATTGCAATGCAAATAATTTCCCTGAATCTATGCACCATTCTATGTCCTGCGGACTTTTGAATGCAATCATTATTTTTCTTGACATTTCTGCTATCTCCTCTATCTCATATGTTAAAAGTTTTTGTTTTGTCTTAACAGCCAGAAGTACATCTACCGCATCAATCCCGTTATTGCTTGTTTTTTCCTGCAATTTTATCTGCCCGTGTATCCCCTCTTTGTTAATAATATAGGTGTCTCCGTTCTCTCTTCCGGAAACAAGGATGCTACCTTGTCCTAAGATTGCATTTATTAGGACTGTATTCTCATCTACAAATGTGACTCCAGCCTTCTGCGGGAATAACTGTTTTTGCACGACTACTGCCATGAGCGGTTTTTCATTACCTACAATTATATCCGAAAACAACGAAGCATAGACCTTCTTTACAGCATCTATAATTCCGTTTCTATCCACAGATAGTACGGTTTCAAACTTTCCTGCTTTACTGTCTTTCTCGGTATCTTCTATCGTGGCCGAACTGCGTATTGCGACCTTTTGATTTCCAAACATGCTTTCATATTCAGCAATTATTTTTTTGTAGAGTTGCTCACTGAAGTGCATCTGCATTACGAGTTCCCTGGCATTACTATTAGAAGCAAGCTGGGAAACGGTATGTCCGTTATCGGAAAGAAAACGTTCGAAAATACCAGTAGGCAGGACAAAAAAAGGAGGAATGTTGAATCCTGTCTCCTTTAATCTATGAAGTCCTGCGCCTTTGCCTCCGAATGTAGCTACAATTTCCCTATGCGATGGCGTACCATTACCTATATTATTCTGTTTGGCTTCCTGTGTTTTAAATGTTGTTGTCATAAAAAATTCTTGATACTTATTGGTGCGTCATGCTTTGCATTGAACTTTATTCCGTTATCTTCCATTCTGTCAATTCGCCACCATATCGTCCTGAAATTCGGCATTTTGATATCGAATTTTCGCGAGATATCTTCCATGAAACTAGCCAATTGACGATAAGCAAACCGTAAAGCGCATTTGACTGCAAATGCGGCAGAAATCAGCGCAGATGGAAACTGAAACGGCCTGCCGACTTTATTTCGATTCTGTTTCTTCAATACAGCCGATTCCAACAACGACGGCTGGATCAGAATCGTCACTATCCTGCCTCTGTTTACCAACTGCTGATTATATATTCTCCAATTTCTATAGTAGGTCTGCATTTTATCGCCAAAAATAAAATGCAACCTGGGGCTTTATGCCCTGGGTTTTAGCGGAATTATTGGACAAAGTCAAATAACCTGCGTATTTAAATATCTAAATAAAGGGAATTATATATAGTGACGATTATGGCTACTAGTAAAAACATCGAAAAAAACACCAAGGTGGTGGTAAACGATTCGTTGGTCGCGCTTAAGGAGTCCATGAGTGAGCTTACCACGTCTGAAAAAAGCGGTTTAGGGACAATATCGGGTCCGCTTGCAAAAAACATAATGGACCGTTGCGATTCCCTTCTCGCAGAATACCAAAAGGAAGATCTCTCAAAAGCAA
>JAJZNK010000002.1 GCA_021811735.1 Nanobdellota archaeon
AGAATGTGCATAGTGCATCTGTGCAAATACAAACAATGTCTTCATAACATCTCGCTGTTTATTAGTAATATTTATAACTTATATTTAAATAGTTAAATAATCTACTTTTTATTTATGTCAGATGGATTAGATGAACTTAATAAGCTTTTTACTAGTAAAAGTCCAGAGGACGTTCTACAATTTTACAACCATTTTGGTAATGCTGAACAATTAATAAGTTGGATGAAAAATAGACCAACAGCACCAATGAAAATATATGAACATAAGGGGGAGAAAGATATAGTTGTGGTGATACCGACCACAGATCATAACGGCAAGTTAGCAAACAATTGCAAAGAAATTTTCAAAGGGTTGCAGATAATTTTTGTTGAAAGCAGTGGTCCGTTCTTCAACTATGGCAGAAGCTGCAATTTTGCTTTGAAGCATGCACTAAATTACAATCCAAAGTGGATTATACTTTCCAATGATGATGTATACAAAATTGATGAAATCAGCAACTTAGTAATGGAACTATTAAAGCTAACTAATAAAAATTATGATACTGTGTTCATAAATTCTGACCCTGATAATTACCATTCAGGAATCTCGTATATTATAAGATATGGTTTTCTGGATAAAGTAATTCTGCCAGGAATAAATCAGTTTTTTAAAAAGAGGATGAGACTAAGGAAAAAATATAAAATTATTTATGGAGTATCTGGTTTAAAGACTATCAAAAGCCGTTTAAGGCTCTTATTGTCAAATAAATTGGTGAAATTTACGAATATAGGGGACTTTTCTATTTTTAGTTCAGATTTTGTGCAAAAAAATGGCTCCAAGATATTTGACGAGGTCTTCATTAATAGTTATGAAGATGTCTATCTGTCCATTTTTTTAAATAAAAATAAAAAATCTTTTAAGGTAGCTTTCAATTTAGGTTCCCATGTAAGTAGCTCTTTGGGGTCGTCAAAATCCAACGCCTTACGTAATATAGCCAGTTCTGTTTACTTTAATTACTTATTTAAATCAGAGTATAGCTAATGTCATACTAATTTATTAATGGCATTTTTAAATTCTCGCCGGCTTTCATCAGGAGTAAGAAAGGATATAGCTTTTCGAAACTTTTTTGAAAAGGTTTTCTTTTCTTTTAACGTTAATTTAAAATACCAATTTATAACTTTTATAGCGCTTTCCTTGTCTGGGTTAATCACAAACTTTTTATCGACTTTGCCAACGATTTCCTTCGTTCCTGTCCATTTTGATACGACTGTAGGTAGCCCTGCATGCATAGTTTCCTGGGTTGATATTGGGTAAGCATCTCCCCTCCCTATATGAACACAAATGGAGCAGTTATTTATAGGTTTTGATAGTGCCCTCTGGAATCCAAGAAAATTTATAAAATCAAAATCGGAGTATTTTTCCCTAGATACCTCATTGTCTCCTCCAACTACAAATAATTTTATTTTTGGGTAATTTCTTCTAAGAGTTTTAATCGCATCAACTAGAATATCAAGACCTTTCATTTCCCTATCAAGTGCGTTTCCTATAATTATGATATTCTGGCTTGTTAAATCTGGTTTACATTGATGCAGCTCTTCAATTGTTTCTTTTTTGGTTGATGGCCTAGCTATTGAAATTTTTTTCTTTTGTACACCTATGTCTATAAGCAATTCTTTTATCATTGGACTAACTGCAATCAGCCCATCAAATTTTTCTAATACATTTTTATAATGGTTCTTTTTGTCAGGTGTTATTTTTGAAATCATATATGGTTTTTCATATGCTATGATACTTATGAATTTAGCTTTATGGTCAAAGAGTTTAATAATTGGTATTATTACTCTGAATGCTGGATCTTCAGTTATATAAAGGTCATAGTTTTTAGGGACTTGTAGTAGACACTTCAAGTACCAAAACGGTAAATTTAACTTTTTTTTATATGGCCCTATTTTTAGTTTCTTAGCATTAACCTCATCGGCAAAATTAGAATGTGCATAGTGCATCTGTGCAAATACAAACAATGTCTTCATAACATCTCGCTGTTTATTAATAATATTAATATCTTATGCATATTATAGTCTTTGGATTGTATGGACACGACACCAAATGTTTTGTTGATAGTGCTAGACACTATGAGGAAGAGTATATTAGATACATACAATGGTCCGGCAAAAATGCCTAATCTAGAAGAATTGACCAAAAATTCAATGGTGTATGAAAATGCTATATCTCCCGCTCCTTGGACTTATCCCTCACACGTTTCCATATTCACAGGTTTATACCCGAGTGAACATAATGTGCACGAAACTTTTGAGGCAAAATTATATGATCTGAATAAATTCCACCAGGCGCTTCAGGCTGAACGATTGTCGGAGTATTTTCATAGTCTCGGTTATACAACCGAAGGGATATCCAACAATATAATGGTTTCCCCACAGATGCTTTTTGACAGAGGTTTTGACAGTTTCTACATGATAGATTATGCAAGACCCTTGATCAGAGAATCTAAAATAATAAAGGAAGTAAGAGGGCTAGGTAAGAGTCCAAAGGAAGTGTTCTTTAAATTACTAAAGAAAGGAAGGATAATAGACATATCTCGCTTTTATCTGTATTTTAGGTACCTCAAAAAGATGGATAAACTTTATAACTTTCCTATGGACAAAGGCGGTACTCTGACAAATAACCTCCTATCATACTCAATGTGGCACGAAAAATCCTTCAAATTCATAAACTTTATGGAGATGCATGAGCCTTATGAGACAGTTAGTCATGGCGATGAGATATTCAAGAATTATACTGGAATAAAGAAAATATCGCAAAAAAGGGCAGACTACTTAAAAGAGAAATATATTAAGGAAGCACAATATCTGGATTCCCAGATAGGCTCTTTAATTAAGACTTTAAAGTCAAGCGGATTCTACGATGATACGATGATAATAATAACAGCAGACCACGGACAGGCTTTTAACGAGCACGGCCATATGTACCATGATACTTTCCTTTATGACGAGATAATCCGCGTTCCTCTTATAATCAAATACCCAAATAGCAAAAAATTTGATAAAAAAGAAGGATACCAAAGCACTACAAATATATTCAAACTTATAAAATCTGTATTGGGCGGTGGGGATGATTCAGCTTTAATTACCGAATCAGCCTTTTCGGAATCTTACGGCACTACGATAGTTTTGCCTGATAAGTATGCTGATACGGCAGACTTTGTCAAGAATAAGTACGAAAAAGCGAGAAAGGCAGTGTTCAAAAATGGCTTCAAATTGAATGTCAACGGAACTGACGGCATAATAGAAGAATTCACAAAAGATGGAAAAGACGTAGATCCAAAAGAATACGAGAAGGAATTTAAAGATTTAGTTAATGAACTGGAAATATTCGCTGGTAGTGAGACGTTTAAGTTGCCTGCGTTGTAGTTATTGTACTTTGCAGATCATCAGAAGTTTTAATATCTTAGTATATTTTACAGTAAAGTATGGCAGCAAAGATTATCGGCGTGATGGCCCTAAAAAATGTACTAAAACAGGGTTATCCCTTCTTAGAATCCATCTATTCAGTTTTGCCGGTTGTAGACCAACTTTTTATCGAAGACGGAAATTCTTCGGATGGGACCAAAGATATACTAAAAGAGATAGCTCAGAATAAAAAAATAAAGCTTTTTTTGGGTTATAACTGGGCGGGTTCTTCAAAAAAAGGCTATGCTATAAGGGATGCATACAATCACGTTTTAAAAAAAGCTAAAGAGCGGTACAAAGATAAGGATGACGCTTATTTAATGGAAGTGCAGGCTAATGAAATCGTTCACGAGGATGACTACAAAAGCATAAGGGATTTACCCGTTTTGTATCCGCAGTATAACGGTTTTTATTTACCTTATCAGTTTATGGTAGGTAATCTTGTTGTTAATACCAATGATTGGCGTTTGAGGATTCTTAAGGCAAATGCAGATCCTGTGTGTTACGGAGATGCGGGAGAGATATACCCTAAGAAGGAATTAACCTTTCCGAGGTTCTTAAAAACTTCCGGAACAGCGACTTTTAGGTATATGACGCGAAAATTATATTATTCACACGTTCACTTTAAGATGGCCTTTTTTTACCATTTTGCCGTCTTGCCTAAATCTATATTCAGATACACTTACATATTTCCTAGAAGCATAATAAATAAAATTAGTGGTCATTCAAAATTGTATGTCGGGAATAAAAATTATAAAAATGGCAATTCGATTCCCTCCTTTATAACGGAATTAGCTTCAAAGAACCTTCCAAACAACGAATTTTATTTCGAATTAGCTGACAAACTGTGCAAATCCGGTTTTAAGAGGATGGCGAGGAAACCAGTCTTAGTACCTTATAGGGAGAACCCCAAAATAATGTCGGGCATATTGAATAACGGAAGCTATACAGTTCGTAATAAATTAATAGAATCCATAAAGAATCTAAGCTAACTTTTTAATCTCACTATTTTGTTGATAAGCTCTTTCGACGCTTTGTAGTTGTCCTCATGTAATAAGTTACGTATTACAGCAGGATGGGATTTCTTGGCTGTAGGAATCGGAGATTTAATCATATATGCAAAATCCTTGTAAGCGGAGTCTTTTTTACACTCAAATACGGCAAGTTTGTCGAAAAATTCGTTTGAGCTAGGTTCTTTATTTTGTTTATTAATTTATATCTACTGTAAAGCGTATCATTTTTCCATAAACCAATATGGGCCTCGGTTTTATTTATTATATTGTCTTTGAAAATAAAGGTGTACCTAAAAATCGGGGATTTTAAATTTATTATCTTTATTCCATGGTATCCAATCGAAAAATGTCTAAAATGGTAATTCTTCCTTCCACCGCTTTTAATATAATAAGTATACGGGCCCGCAATCGTATCTTTTAAAATCGTTCTCAATCCAACGTTTTTGTATTGAATTATATTGGCAGCATCAAAATCGCTTGTTATACGTTTATTGTTTTTTATGAGTCGTAATCTAAAATCATTTGGATTTATTAGGTAAGGGATAACCTTGAGAAAGTAAATTTTTTGCTGCCAATACACCTGTTATTTTATAAGTCATATTTTTGTAGTAAGTTTATTATATTTAATTATTATTTTATTTGTATGGCAAATGTGATAATATCTGGCGGAAATGGGTTTTTGGGTAGCCATCTATCCGAAAAATTGATAAAAGAAGGGTTTGATCTAACTATAGTGGATAACCTATCAACTTCTAAATACATACAAGTGCCAAACAAAGCAAAATTCATAAAAAAATCTATAGAGAAATTTACAACCAATGAAAAATTTGATTTTGTAATTCACTTAGCTGCAAGGCCTAGTCCAGAAGATTACATCAAAAATCCTTTAGCAACCATCGATTCAAATGATTTAGGTACAAGGAATATGTTGGAAATAGCCAGAAAAAGCGATGCTACGTTTATGTATACTTCTACTTCGGAAGTGTATGGAGATCCTAAAATAATCCCTATTCCCGAGACATATTTTGGATATGTGAATCCTAATGGAATAAGAAGTTGCTATGACGAAAGCAAACGTTTTTCGGAAGCATTAATAAAGGCTTATGAACGACAATACGGTTTGGACGTTAGAATACAAAGACCATTCAATGTCTACGGTTCTAGGATAAGGGAAGACGGGTTTTATGGGAGAGTTATACCTCGGTTTATAGATCAGGCTTTGAGAAATCAAGATATAACTGTCCATGGGAACGGCAGACAAACACGTTCTTTTTTATATATTGATGATTGGATAGATGCAACTCGGAAATTTTTATTTAATAAAAAAGGAGAGGGTAAAGTTCTAAATATTGGAAATTATAAAGAAATAAATATACTTAATCTGGCAAAGCTAATTATTAAGTTAACGAACAGTAATTCTAGAATAATACATTTGAAACCGCGGGAAGAGGATCCACGAAGAAGGGCCGCAGATATAACCAATGTCAAAAAAGTTTTAAATTGGGAACCAACAGTTACATTAGAAGAAGGCTTGGAAGTAACAATAAATTGGCTCAAAAATAAAAATAAATTATGAAAATAGGGATAGTTGGATTAGGATATATAGGGTCTGTAACGGCAGTGGCTTTAACAGAAGCAGGCTATGAAATAGTGGGTATAGATATAGATGAATCCAAAGTGAAATCATTATCCAATGGGGAACCAACTATTTTTGAGCCGAATCTAAAGGAACTTTTAACGAAGAATAAAAGCAAACTTTTCTTTTCTACTGATTATGATGATTTAAAGGATGTGCAGTACATTTTTGTGGTAGTTCCCACTCCCAACAAGGACGGAAGTATATACCTAGAGTACGTTTATGATGCGGTTAGTAGTATAAAAAAAGTAAATAAAAACGCGGTAATAATAACTAACAGCACAGTCCTACCTGGCACAGCAAGAAATTTAATGGAAAGGACTGGGATGGTTGTAATCTCCAATCCGGAATTCACAAAAGAGGGCACTGCTATAGAAGATACATTGCATCCGGACAGGGTTGTTATAGGGGGAAGCGAAAAATCAGCAGTGGATGCTGTTAAAAAACTGTGGGAATTTACACATTCAATTATGGTAGAAACAACAAATGAAAATGCTGAGATGATAAAATATGCAAGTAATTCTTTTTTGGCCGTTAAAATTTCATTTATAAACGAGATTGCGAATATATGTGAAATGGTGCCAGGTTGCGATGTCGAAGTAGTAGCGAAGGGCATGGGATTAGATAAAAGAATAGCGCCATATTTTTTAAAGGCAGGTATAGGATTTGGCGGTTCATGTTTTCCAAAAGATACCACAGCTATTTTGTCGTTTGCAAGGTCATTTGGTGAGGACTTATCTATAATAAAAAGCGCTATTGAAGTTAATAATGACAGAGTAAATAGAATAATGAATATATTAAAAAATAAAATTCACAAAGATAATAGCGAAGTTACCGTCGGAGTGCTAGGCATGACTTTCAAAGCCGGTACAGACGACACTAGGGAATCTCAATCAATAAAATTAATTAGATCTTTGCTCGACGTTGGTTACAAAGTTAATGTTTACGATCCGATGGCTAAGATAAGAATAGATGGAATAACTCGGCTAAATACTGCAAAAGAATGTATAGATAAATCCGATGTGGCTGTAATAGCTACTGAATGGCCAGAATTCAAGAATTTGGAGATCAATACAGATAAATTTGTTATAGATATGCGAAGGATGTTAGATTTAAATAGTCATTCCAATCTAAAAACTGTTGGATACTATGGGTAAAATAAGAAAAGCAGTGATACCAGCGGCTGGTTTAGGCTCTAGAATGTATCCCTTAACGAGGTCGCAACCAAAGGAGATGCTTCCCATACTGGACAAACCTGTCATCCATCACATAGTTGATGAAATAACCAGTGCAGGTATAGACCAGATTCTTATAATCGTGGGAAAAGGTAAAGAATCAATAATTAACTATTTTGATGTAAATGAGTTGGATTCAAAATACGGCACGACGCTTAATTTTCCGGAGATCTTTTTCGTTAGACAAAGAGAACAAAAAGGCTTGGCAGATGCAGTGAAGTATGCGCGGAAATTTGTTGGGGATGAACCATTTTTAGTCTTAGCTGGTGATACCATATATAAATCTAGTACTGAAAAAACAATTACCAAGCAACTGTTGGAAACCTTCGAAAGGAAGAAATCAACAGTTATAAGTTTGGAGGAGATTCCCAAAGAAAGAACGAAATACTACGGAATAATAAATGGAAGTTCGATAGAGGAGGATTTATACTTAATCAAAGAGATGGTGGAAAAGCCATTAGAAACAGAGGCCCCAAGCAACCTCGCTATAACCGCGGCGTACGCTCTAGAGCCAGAAATATTTAATTACATAGACAAAATAACTCCTGGCAACAACAATGAATATCAGCTAACGGATGCGTTGAATTTAATGTGCAAAGACAGAGATGTTTTCGGTGTTAAAATAAAAGGTAAAAGATATGATATAGGATCGAAAGAATTCTGGATTGAAACATTCATAGAATTTGCCAAAGAGGATCCAAGATTTTCATATATTTTTAAAAGTTAGGTTTTTGATAAATGAAGTCATTAAAATTCATTTTGCGGTTTAAATTATTTTTATTGCAAAAGTTTCCCGTATTCCTCTAAAAGGGTTGCTCTAGTTTTTTCCCATGAAAACTCTTTTTTTACTTCTTCTGCTTTTTTAGCAAAATCTTTCTGCAGTTCCTTATAATCCGTTTTCATAATATCATCAAGCTTTTCAATTTCAATGGCATATTTCTTGGCTTCTTCTGGTAATACTGCGTCATTGTAGACAAAAGATGGAATACCGCAAGCTATACATTCTAGTAAGGGAAGACCAAATCCTTCATAAGATGTTGGATAAACAAAATAATCAAACGTGTTTATGGTTTTCACTAACTCATCTTCAGGTATCTTGTCATTGAAGACTATACTACCGAATCTTTCGTATTTTTTCTTTAAAATGGGATAATCTTCATTGTTCCCATAAACCACTAGTTTAAGTTTGTTGCTTAAAGCAGACTCTATAAAATCCTCAATGAGTTTTCCAACTCTTTTTCTGTTGTTGAACCCTCCGAAATACCCTATAATTCCCTCTTTTTTATCATCCGTCGGCTTGAACTTTTCTTCTATACCAAGACTATCAATAACTATCTTCCCAGGATTTGTTTTAAGTATCTCGATAAGTTCATCTCTAGTTTGAGTGCTGTTTACCATGATTCTGTCAGCGCGGTTTATTGCAAATTCGAATTGCTTCCTAAACGAGAGAGCCCTAAGGTCACCGTAAAGATTTCTGACTTTCATCGTTCCGAAAACCGCCAAATCATGCACAGTCAAAATAATTTTTCTATTTTTTAAGGTTTTGGATCTAAACATTATTTCTGGCTGAGTGAAGTGCAGCACATTGCCGAGTTTGTCTAGATTTCTTTCCAAAATTTGCTTTCTGCGCAGTTTCTTGTTTAGGTATTTATCAAGAATACTCTTGTTCTTTAAATTTTTGGAGAAGTCTATAGCATTCTTTATATCTTTTATTTTTGAGATCTCATAGTTATATCTAGGTATACCTCCTTTACTGGGATCAAATGTTTCAGCTATAATCGTTACATCCATGCGTTTATTAGTAATTTTCAAAATTTAAATTAGAAGAAACATAAAAATAGTAGCTAAAACTGCTGGGATAGCGCAGCTTGGTAACGCGTCGGTCTCGAGAACCGATTTCCGCAAGGATTCGCAGGTTCAAATCCTGCTCCCAGCGTTTGCTTTTTCGGAGTTCATACCTCTTATTACACATAAAAAAATTACAGGACTCAAAAATTTAAACTTACCAAACCAAATGATTTAGTTGCACAAAATAACCAGTAACGCTTAAATATTTTGCCATACTAAAACGTAGATGGATTCGCAAGATAAAAATCAGGGAAAAATTCCGGAGAAAAGCGAAAACAATCAGTCGAAAAAGGAGGAATCTACTAAAGTTAGTAAAAAAAGTATCAAGTTTTCTCCATTTGCAATAATACCTGTGGTTATTGTTATAGTAGTGGTTGCAGTTCTATTCATATTCGTTTTGCATCCTGGGAAAGCAAGTCCAAGTGTTAGCTATACACCAGTAAGTGTCTTCTCTCAGTCTGCGTTGTCCTCTATAATAGGTGGGAATTGGACGATTATTTATAACACTACCATAAATTCGACGACTGTGAATGCCCATACAACTTCATTTCCGCCTGGAACAATTTCAGCAGCAGCACAAGAGTTTGTACCATCTTCTGAGTCCTCATTATTGAATTCGAGTGCCACAACAAATAGGTCTCCATCAGTGTTTTCATCAGAGGTTTTCTATATTAATTCCTCGTCGTTAGCCGCTTCTATTTTTAGCCGAGCGGAAAGCACAGTGCGTCTGCAATTTAGCAACGATACTAAAATCAATTTCAATATAAGTTCTGTGGGAAATTCTAGTATGGTTTATGTAACCGGAAGAGCGAATGTTACAAACACAACAATGGAAAATGTAAGTTATGTTTATATCTCGAATGGTAAAGATCTAATAGTAGACACCATTCAGAATGGAAGCTTTAGCTATGGGCAGGCGAAAAATCTGGCTACATTCCCATTTTTGGATTCTATATAAAAATCTAAACAGATCTATTCATCACAGTGTTTTATTTAGAAAAGAAAGATTTGCGAAAAAACCTGAAGGATTCTTTAAAGTTCTTAGCAGATGGGTTGTTGCCTTCCAATTTTAATATCTCTCCCAATAAACCTTGGCAGCTCTATTCAATGTTAAATGCAGTTGCGTACAATGGTTCTAATATCATAGTGGTTGGTGGGGAAGGAGATAACAATGGAACTATACCAATTGCTGGACTTTACAATTCTTTTTCGAATAGTTTTACAAATCTGCCTTTAGGATCACAATATAATGGTTGTGGATTGACAGCCGCCGCATCCAATGGCAATCAATTCTTGGTTGCCGCGATATGTCAGCCTAATTCGAGTGCTGCTTTCAACAGTCAATATTTTATCTATGACAACGGTAAGTTTTCAAATGTTTCAAGTAGCATAAACACAGGCAAGGATTTTGCACCTATGTCTATGTCATATGATGGTAGTGCCTATATGATAGTAGGATACTATCCATTCAATGGAACGCTGCTGACAACCTCAAAAGCTTCTGGACTATTCTCATACAGTGTTTCAAATGGCTTGAAAAATTTAACCAATATCCTCCCTAAAAATATGTTTTCAAATAAAATATTTTCGAGTGTGACATGGGATGGATCCCAATATGCGATAATGACGCTTGACAATAATGATACCGTATATAATGGGGCTGTTTCTGATATAAACCTAACAATGTACAATCCGTCTAGTTCCACATTTTCTTCATATAGTTTGCCTTCAACCGTACAGGTAAATTACGGTAACGGTGGAATAGCATGGGATGGTGCCAATTTCTTGGTAATTAACGCTATTCCAAGTGGATTTACTACCGGGTTGTTTAACCAAAATACAAAAAAGTATACACAACTTGGAAATACTGTTCAAGGACTTTCTGGAGTAACTGGTGGAGTACCTGGTCAAGGTCTCGTATGGAATGGATATGAATTTTTCATACCAGGGCTTGGTCCTACTGGAAATGGAGTTTCGCCTTTTTTGTATAACTATAACTAAAAAAGTTACATTACTTTCTTACTCTATAGAAATATATTAGTAGGCTTTTATATCGATTATCTCATAATATATCTTAAAATAGTTGCTATTTCAATCTATTATATGGAATTAAAGGATCTTCAGAACGTGACGAGAAATTTCATAAATGATAGGGATTGGAGGAAATTCCAGACGGCAAAGGATCTAGCGGAGGACACGTCAGTGGAAGCAGGTGAACTTCTTGAGCTTTTTTTGTGGAAAAATGGAAAGGAATTTGATAGTTTGCTGAAAGAAGATCCCGCTCTTTTGAAAAAAGTAAAAAACGAAACCTCGGATGTTCTATTTGGTTGTCTAGCCATAGCAGACCACTTGAATTTTGATTTAGAGGAAGCTTTCATCTCAAAGATGGAGCAACTTAACAAGAGATACAAGATTGATGAGGTAAAAGGAAAATCAGTAAAGATAGACGAGAAAGAATGGCTCAGTAATAACGTCGATGAGAATTAACTATAATATTGGATTGGAACTATTAAAACGAATCAGTGACAAAATACTTATGATGTGTAAGGATGAACTTCTAGCAGCCACTTCCACAATGAAATGAACTTTACCTTCTTTCCTTGATCTTCTCTTCAGCTTCGTAATCCAAGTTATTATTAGTAAATTGTTGCATCCCAATTCATTTGCGGCATACAAAATATTTTCAATTTCCCACCTTTTACCGAATCTTTCGAATTCGTGTAGGTCACCTGTACTAATTGCTTTATTCTCATCCCCATCTTTATCACAAAGTCAACTTCCCCCTGTTTTTCATCTCTCCAATATTTCACATCGAATTCGGAGAATGACTTTGACTGGCGCAATAATTCTATTGCCACCGTATTTTCCATCAGTTTTCCCATGTTTTCTGATAGTCTGAAGGAATATGTGTTTATAATTCCATTATCTATAACATAGATTTTCGATTTGGAATAGATTCTTTCCTTGGATTTAGACGAAAATTTTTCTATTCTGAAAATTATGAATGCTTCGTCTATGTATCTCAGGTATTTTTCAATTGTATGAATGCTGTTTATTTTCAATGCCTTTTTTATTGAGTTCAATGATAGGAGTAATTATAAGAAACAGTGCATTTCCACTTTAAATTTATATTGCTTGAAATCGTTTATCTTATCATGGCTTACAGCGTCGTGATAGGAAGAAATGAGAAGGACCAGAGAGAATATGGCGATTTAGCCACAACGTTGGTGGGAAAACAGTACATAACGATGGGTAATATAGTAAGCCTGGGAAATAATATAATGCTTGATGCTCTGAGACCACACGTTGTTCTAATAGCAGGTAAAAGAGGCTCAGGTAAGAGCTACACAATGGGCGTCATCGCAGAAGGTCTGGCTTCTTTGGATGAAAACACAGCGAAAAACATAACTTCCTTGATAATAGATACAATGGGAATATACTGGACGATGAAAAGTCCGAATTATAAGGAAGCAGACTTGCTGAAAGAATGGGGATATCAACCGACGGCTTTCAAGAACATAAACGTTTTCGTTCCAAAAGGATCGTTCGATGCGATAAAAGAGGAGAACGCGGAGATGGCAGACTATCCTTTTTCCATATCAGCGAAAGATCTAACATCAAGTGACTGGTGCGATATCTTCGGTTTCTCCATAAATGACGATTATGGTATACTGATAAACCAAGCTTTGGAGGCATTAATAGAGGACGGAAGGGCATACGATATAAAAGATATAATCGAAAAAGTTGGGTCCCAGATAACGGTTTCTGATACGGTAAAAGAAGCAGTAAAAGAGAGGTTCGAAGCTGCGACACAGTGGGGATTGTTTGAAAGAGAAGGTACAAAGATAGAGGATATGCTTATTCCTGGTTGCATAAACATACTTGATATCAGTCTTTATGCTCATTCTTTGGGAGAGTTCAGCCTAAGGGCATTGGTGATAGGTTTGCTATCCCAGAAGATACTGGAGATAAGGACACAGCAGAGAAGGGTAGAGGAACTAGGAGAAATAAACTCAACAGAGGTTTTGGCAGAGGAAAAGAAAAAGACGATACCTTTAGTTTGGATGTTTATAGATGAGGTTCATGAGTTTTTACCGGCAAACAGCAAAACAGCCGCTACGGCTTCATTATCCAGAGTCATAAAGGAAGGTAGACAGCCAGGTATAGGTCTGGTGATAGCGACACAACAACCAGGAAAATTGGACACAGATATAATAACACAATCAGATATCATAATTTCACAGCATGTGACAGCCAAATTAGATATAGATGCATTAAATACTGTGATGCAAATCTATATGGCATCTGACATCAGAAAGTATTTGATGGAGCTGCCCAGATTACCAGGAGCATGTATAATATTGGACGATAACTCAGAAAGAATATATCCTGTACAGATACGGCCAAGGCTGACATGGCACGGTGGAGAAACGCCAAAGTCAGTGCCAAAAAAAGCGCAGAAACAATAAAAAATCAATTTGAATATGGAAAGATATTTTGTTTTCGGAGTGTTTGCATCAGTGATAATAATATCTGTCATAATCTTCCTTTTTGGAGTGGGAACGAACGGAAGCGTCAACATAAACCACAATCAAAAGTATTACAGCGCTGTAAATTCCTCGTTGCAGCAGAGCATATACAGTGATATTTTGAACTTACAGACTTCTCAAATTGCTATCCCAACGGGAAAAAGCGTAGTCTATTCTACAAATTATACCATTTCGACTTCGAACAGCATCTTGAGCGGAGCTGGAACAAATAGCTCAGAAACGGGGAGAGGCATGATAACCTTGATTAAAAGCGCGAATGGAAATTCTGAGTCAGAAACAAATTTTACTGTATCAATGCCGTTTTATGGTGTAGCATATAATATAACTTCCATCTCCTACATATTTACAATAGGAAACAATAGCCACTTGTGTACCGATTCAACAGCGACAGGGGGCAAAATCTTCTGCACATCTTTGAATGAGAGTATTGGTAGTCTTTCAAATATGCTATCAAGCGGCTTAAAATTGAGCAGGCTTTCAATTTTGAGGGCTTACAACACCACATATAGGGGTTATCCTTGTTTTTTCACCGAAAGTTCATTTTCAATCAGTCTCAACGAAAACAAGTCAGCGCTTATTGGAGCAAACAGTGGAAATGAAAGTATAGCAGGAACAGCGACAAGTTGTGTATCAAAAGAGTACAATATACAAGTGATGAACAGCCTATCTGCAAACATATCAGTAAATATAAATAACTCTGCAGTGAAAGCGTCTTCCCTTATCGACTATAACATGTCAATATTGAGAATGACAGATTTTAACACTGAAATAACTAATAGCAGCTTGCCAAACTAAGTTGGTTAATGCTTTCGCTTATTCTCTTATCTTTGATTCTATGTCATAAAGGATTAATTATCTGCAGTCTTCTTGTTAATCTATGATTTCGTTTCCGTTTAAATCAATGAGAGGTGGCCAAAAGGATATAGTGGATGCGGTTGAAAAAGCTATAAACAAAAAGGACAAGCTAATAATTCAAGCCTCTACCGGAATGGGTAAGACAGCTGCAGTACTATATGCTTCCGTGAAGGTTGCAAAAGAAAAGAATCTGAAGGTCCTTTTTCTTACGGCAAAGCACACTCATCAGAATATTGTGTATGAAACAATGAAAAGAATAAATGCAGCATCTTCAGAAACTATAAAATTCGCAGGAATAAATGGCAAAAGGTCAATGTGTCTGTTTGAGAATGCAGTGGAGCCATCGTTGTTCATAGAGTTTTGCCGTGCTGTAAGAGAACAGAATATGTGCGATTTTTACAGTAATACATTCACGAAAAGCAAAGATGTAAAATCAGGGGTTGTGCAGGCATTATCCTCAGGAATTTCCGATCCGAAGAGTGTCATCGAAGCAGCGAAAGATCTAGAACTGTGTCCGTATGAACTTTCATTACTCAATGCCAAACAATCGACCGTAGTTGTCGCAAACTATTCACATGCATTTGACCCTAGCGTAGCTTTGGGATTTAGTATACGAACTGAAATAGATCCTGGAAATACGATTTTGGTGGTAGACGAAGCACATAACCTGCCAAGTAAGATACTTGATATGAATTCTTTTTCAATCTCACAAAGAAACCTGGAAAAAGCCTATTCGGAGGCAAACATGGCAGGGTACAATGACATAGCGCTGAAGGTAGACAGAATTGTGGGAGAAGTGAGAAAACTTGCGAAAGAAAGCGTGATAGATATAAGAGATGCCTTTGCAATCACCGACCTGGAAAAACTAGAAGAAATAGTAAAATTTCATGAGAAGGGGTATAATATCCCCGCAGCATTCATACTAAAGAATTTTGTGGAAAAATTGCTTTCAGCGAAAGAGGAGGATATAATATACGTTTCGATAGACGAAAAAGGTAAACGGATTAATGTCAATTCGCTTGACCCTGCAGACTATTCTGCTGGCGTGATAGATTCCTTTTATTCGACAGTATTGATGAGTGGCACGTTTCGGCCGGTAGAGATGTTCTCCAGTCTTCTTGGGATAGATGGTGCACAGTTGTTGGAAGTGGACGGAGATTCGTTGAAGAGCAACAGACTTATGCTGATTGACAAGGCGGTAACCTCTAAGTTCACGGCAAGGGGTGAGCAGTATTCGAAGATTGCAGAAGAAATAGATGAGTTAATGGGAAAAATAACGAACAATATGATATTCTTCTTTCCTTCCTATTTTTTCATGGACAAAGTGTATCAGGGAAGCAAGTTTAAGCATAGAATAATGAGGGAAGAAAAGAACATGGAAAGAGAAAAGAAAACTGAGCTTATGGATAAACTTTCTTATTCGTCGTCTGTTCTATTCGCAGTGATAAATGGTAACTTCTCGGAAAGTATAGGCATAAAAAACAATATGGTTCGGTTGATAGGGATAGTTGGAGTGCCATTCGAGCCACCATCAATAAAACTCAAGGCAATGCAAATGTATTATGATAGGAAGACGGGAAATGGGTTTGAATATTCACAAGTCTTACCAACTATGATAAAGGTTATGCAGGCAGCCGGAAGAGGAATACGTTCTTCGAACGACATGTGCGCGATAGTTCTTATGGATTCAAGGTATGACACACCCGTTTTTAGAAAATATTTGCCGAACGATACTGTTATTGTGGAAAAAAGCCCGATTGACATTATAAAAGAAAAAGGATTTATTTAATCCAAGGTGTTAGAGTGGTCCGTTAACCGATATTACTACCTTCTTCAATGTCTCTATCAACAGTAATCAGTGATATTTTACCTGTTTTATCACTTGCTGCTAGCAGCATGCCCTGCGATTCTAAACCCATCAGTTTCGCCGGTTTAAGGTTGTCTATAACAATTATCCTTTTACCGACAAGTTCTTCGGCAGTGTAATCCTTTCTTATTCCACTGAGGATGGTCTTCTGGTGGTCTCCAAACGAAACGTTAATTTTTAAAAGTTTACTGCTTTTCTCCACGTTTTCGGCTGAAATAATCTTTCCGACTTTTAAGTCAATTTTTCTGAAAAAATCGATGTCTATCTCTTCCTTTGCCAATCTATTCCTCTACATTTGAAAGATATGCTGACATACGTTCTATCATCCTATGCATGTCCTGTATGAGGATATTGTAATTCTTTACGTATTCTCTTTGAGTATCCAGTAATCTTGAATAGCTCTCCAAATCCGCTTGTGACAGCATCACTCTCCTTTCCAGGTCTTTTATATCATCCAATACTTTCTTGAAATCGCTCATTTTTATAAACGCAATTGACTTACTGTTTGATTCCATCCTTAGAGCGTCCAATACGCTTAGTCCTGCGCTTCTAGTCGGCTGCAGGTTTATATCCGGAACTTTTATGTTTGGAAGAGGAATTAAAGGTATTTCCGTGCTTTTTTTCGCAGCGTCATTCTCAGCCGGTATTGGACTGGAGGGAGCTGGAGTCTGTACACCGTTTGCCGCTATCCCATCGGCTTTCTGCTCAGTAGGTTGCAGATTCATTTCATCGTAATAGGGGTTTATTGGCGCCTCTCTTTTCTTTTTGAACAATGCCATATCATTAATTAATCTCATATGTATATAAAAGTTTCAGATTTTCGAGTTTATTGTCGGTGAAAGCCACACTAAGCTTAAAAGGGGCGCGTAGGAACATACAAACAATAAGCAACTGTAAAACTTAAGAGGTGTGGTTAGCGCAATAAGGGCTGCCGAATGTAGAATTCCAATAATATGTTTTGTTACTGAACTGACAACTCGTGGTTCCATTTGGGACATTAGCGCAGTTATACACCTGTCCAGTAACATTATATCGAAAACTCTGAAAATCACACCAAGCTGTCACGTTATTCATAGCAGAGGAAATTATGCATGCAGCCTTACAGGAAACTGCGTAGTTTTGGAGCGAGTTCTGGGATACAGTTGGGTTACTGTGGTTAACAGTCGAAGATCCAAAATAGATAAACAGCATGAATAGCACGATCGCGATCAGAATAACCGCAGCTATTACAAGCCCCATTTTATTTGTATACGTTCCATTCTATTAATATTATAAAAACACCTTCTGCAATTCTTTGGGTGATACGATCTTTTTCTAAAGGCCTGCTGTAATCAGTTTTTTCATTTCATTACTGTCTTTGAAAATGAACACGACTAAATTACGGAATACCTTTTAACACAGTATATCCAAAATGAATAAATGGTCAAAAAGTGATAAAATCGATGTAGTGCGCCAATAGTCTAGCAGTATAACTCTGGCTTCCCAA
>JAJZNK010000046.1 GCA_021811735.1 Nanobdellota archaeon
CTCTAATTCCATGGTAATCTATATGGGCTTTGCTCCACTCACAACCTCCCTTTTCAATAACGTAAACACCGGCGAGGCTCCTCAGTTGTCTTCCACATATGCAGAATACGATGATGGTGCAAATATCTTCAACTTCTATGATAATTTTGCAGGAACGGTTCTTAACACAAGTAAATGGAATATATTAACGAACGAAAACTATTCCGTTGATAATAAACTTATCGTGTACCCTGGTTCGTTTAATGCAGAATCTAAATCAACGGTTACAGACGGGTTACTTCTTTTATATGTAGAATTTCAGACAAATTCTACTTCGCCACGTGGTGGTGGGCAAAGCGAATTTACTGGTTTTATTAATATGACTGGTTCACTCTTTGTTTTTCTTAGTTGGAGTCCGTATATGCAGTCTCAAACTGCGTTTACGTCCTTTTGTGTCACTAGTTGCGACCATCCTATCCAACCAGCTTCTATTCGAAATTTGCCGGAACTTCTTCAAGTAATCTATACAAGTAACTCCGTAACGACAGAAATTGATTATAATAGCCCGGTTTCTGTTGCGTATCCTGTAGCATCCTCCCAGACTGCTAATATTTACATCGACGCCCAACCGCAAACTTCAACTAACGTAATCTACAATTATATGGCGTATGTTTATTATCCCCCAAATGGTGTGATGCCTTCCGTTGCATTCGACAGTATTTCTTAGTTTTTTACCATTATATCAAAACATTTCCGTTCAAGAAACGGTGCAACTTCTCCAGTCCGGTGTTCAGTTATTTTAATGGTTTTAAAATGCTTAGTTAATACTTCTTTTATGTGTTTTTTAATTTCGATTGATTCATTATCCTTTATGAATGCGTATAGGTGTATGATTGATCCAGATTTGCATTTTTTTGCTGATACATCCAAAAATTTATACGCATATAGTGGAAAGTTCATTATTATCCTATCAAATCTTTCATCAAGCTTGTTTACTATTTTCCTAGAGTCCCCACAATAGAAATTTATATTTTGTATTCTGTTTAGTTTTATATTCTTTTCAAGCAGTTCTATAGCCTTCTCATTAATATCTATTGCTGTAACACCTTTGCATTTTTTTGCAGCAGGTATTGTAAAGGGACCAACACCACAGAACATGTCAAGAACGTTTTCTTCGTTTCTAACCTGGTTTATCACTCTTAGTCTTTCATTTGACATTCTAGGAGAAAAGAAGACTTTTTTAACGTCTACGTAAAATGAAAAACCGTTTTCTTTATATAATGTTACACTTCCTTTCCCAATCAATTGCCTAAGTTTTGGTAGTCTTTCCTCTCCATTTATCATCCCTATTTTTTCAAATATCCTCTTCACGTTCCTGTTTTTCGTTAGAATTGTTTCGGCAGCATTGATTTTATCATTTTTTTTGAGTTTTCCGTCAAATTTTACTATTGCTATATCTCCTATTATATCAAAACTTTTGTTTAGTTTTCCTTTTTCCATGTTTTCTGTTAAATAATCCAAGGAACGGCAAGAATAAAAACAGTATGAAAACGAAAATATGAAATAAGAATATAAGAACAAAGCTCAACGTTATCCCCAAAATACTAAAAAGAAGTGCATGCAGGGGTTTCATTTTATAAGGATAAGTGGTTTTCCAGGCATGGCTTTGTCTTCTTTACTTTCCTCTATATGGATCTTTGCATTATACACTTCCTTGAACTTGTCACTAAGTTCGGTGAAAACTCTTAATTCTTTCTCATAATCGAGTTTCCTGTCCGGCAGTCTTTTTGGATTTTTAAGGAGCTTATTGACGAAGTCGCTTGTTTGTAGACCTTGTCTTATCTCCTTCAAATCTCTAGTTATATCTGCTTTCTCTTTTATCTTGTTATATATATCAAATTTCTCCTTTTCTGCTATGCCAATAGTTATCTCCTCAGGAGTCTTTTTGGTTATTTTTATTAGTGTATTTATATCATCTAGTGTCTGTTTCACGACGTCAAACTCATTTTCTATCACCTCATTATCATATCCCTTTATCATTTTCGGCCAACTGGCATGTTTTTCAAGAAGTTCTCCACCATTGATTACATTGTTTATCTCCTCTGTGACGAAAGGAAAGAATGGGTGATTTAATTTTGCAAAGATTGTAAGGGCGTATTTAATAGTGTCTTTATTGTTTCCACCGTAGTTTATGTATTGTTTTATGAAATCTACTAGTTTAAAAAAGGAGTAATTCACAGAATTCTTGTATTTCATACTATAATATTCCTTTTCAGCGCTATCTATTAACCTGTTTATATTGGAAAGTAAAAATTCATCAACAAGTTTTCTTTCATTCGAAAAGCTTGCGAGTATTTCAGTTATATCGAGTATAAACTCTATTTTTTGCTTAAATCCGCTTATATTCTGTATGTCCCATTCTGCGTCATCCATCCCATTTGACGCAGATGCTACTAGTCTAGCAGAATCCGCTCCATAAGTATTAACGATATAATCTATTGTCATAGTATTCCCTTTTGATTTGCTCATTTTCTGCTTGTTTACGGTTATCCATCCGTTTATTCCTAAGCCCTTTGGCCATTTTTCTTTATTGAAGATGGCTACGTGGGTCATTATAAAGAATGCTATGTGATTTGTTATCAATTCTTTGGCCGTGACTCTCATATCCAGAGGATACCAGTAATCAAATTCTTTTTTCATCTCTTTTACAGCGTCTGAGAAATCAGTCGCGTTTCCGTTTCCAAGAAGTATATAGTCAAATAGTTCATCGGTTATCTCATCTTCTTTTATATTTTTGATCAAGTGTGCAAAGGTGTAGTATGACATATATATTGTAGAGTCGCTCAGTGGTTCTATAAGCCAGTCTTTATCCCAAGGTAAGGGGGTGCCCAGCCCACCATTTCTGGTGGCAGCCTTATCCTCCATATTATAAATGGCATTAGTTATCTGGGCCTTTGCCTCTTCAGGTCGGATGTCCATTCTTTGTACGAGCTCTATAGACTTTTCTTTCAGCTCCTTGTCGGAATACCTTATAAACCACTGGTTTTCTACTAATTTTATAATTCCCTTTGTCCCACATCTGCATACAATTACGGCAGACGTTTCATAGAATTTTTCATATGCCTTTTTAGATTTTATCAAGTCTATAGCGGATTCCTTTGTATCCTTTGTCGGTTTCCCGCTCAACACACCGTTTTTATCGTTTAGTACTCCATAGTTGAATTCCGTTTTATAAACATATTTTGTAGCCTCTTCTAACCCCTTTTCATCGCTTCCAAATTTTTTGATGGCATCTTCGATAAGAGTCTCCCTACCGCTTACATCTATTATTTTTTTTGCTTCCTTTAATTTCGTTGTTTCTCCAATCTTTTTGTAATGATAATAATCGAAAGGGGCATGCATAGGAACTCCCATTACCACTCCAGTATTAACATCTGTTTTCACGAACTCTCCGGTAAGAACAGGTATTTCCTCGCCGTTTATAGGGTTTATTGCAGTTTTGTTTATTATACTTGTGATATCGAACTCTTCTACTTTTTCAGCAGCGTTACTCTGATAAGGCAGTTTGCGAGCGAATTCTTCCGAAGCTACCCACCGTTCTCCGTTGGAAAGAGTAATTTTGTTGTATTTACCATTTTTATTAACCCATATATTGCTTACTCCATAGACTGTTTCCGGCCTTAGTGTGGCAGCAGGGAGTATAAACTCTCCAATCTTAAATTTAATTATCGTGAATTCTAGCGGGCTCTCACCTTCTCCTTCTGCCCTATCATGGTCTCCAAGTGAAGTATTTTCTTTTGGACACCATACGACAGGATGACTGCCCTGTGTCACGTAACCAAGCTTTCTTAGTGTTCTGAACTGCCATTCAACGAATCTAGAGTATTGCTTTGTATATGAAAGGATGAAATTTCGTCTCCAGTCTATAGATATCCCCACAAGATCAAAATCATTTTTATATGTATTCCCAAAGAATAATCCAAGTTCAAGCGGATTTTCTGCAAATTTCTTTATATCTTCATTGTTTGCGCCCTGTTTCTTCATCAATTCTATGGCTTTTTCATCTCCGTTCTTTAACCTGAGCGACATCCCTGCCATCGGCCCGCCAGTCATGTGAAATCCCTGTGGAAACAGGACATTTTTTCCCTGCATCCTCTGAAATCTTGCAAAAATATCTGCCCTCGCCCAAGTATACATATGTCCCGTATGTAGTCTGCCATCGGGATACATAACTGGGACAGTTATAAAGAATTTTTCTGCTTTTTCATTAAGGTTAGCTTCGTAGAGTTTCTTCTCGTTATAAACCTTTCTCCATTTATTCTCTATTTTTTCAGGTTCATATCTCGGCATAAACAAGACAAACACTTACTTGTTTTTATACTTTCTTTATTAAATCGAAATAGCTCGAGATATTCATTAACTTTCATGAAATTCTGATAATATCCCCCACCACTCACATATACTTAACGTTTTTAACTTGTGAGCTATTAACTAAATTATGGCGGTTCTTTCACACGATGAGATAATAAAACTGCTAGATTCTAAAAAATTAAAAATATCTCCGTTTGATATGAAACAAGTTGGTCCAGGATCGATAGATCTAACTCTTGGCACTGTTTTTCGTATCTTTCGAAAAGTAAACAAACTGGTAATAGTTGATGATTTTACCGATTATAAGGAACTGACCCAGGAAGTCCGCATAAAAAAGGGAAGGGAATTTTTAATCCAGCCAGGAGAAATGGTTCATGCGATAACAGTCGAAAAAATCTCATTGCCTGAAAACATATCAGCAAGAATAGATGGAAGATCTAGATTTGCAAGATTAGGCCTTTTAACGCATGTAAGCAGCGGTTTTATGCAGCCTGGAACAACTGGTAATATAGTCCTAGAAATGGCCAATCTTTCACCGATTGCGCTTGCCGTGAAACCAGGCACAAAAATCTGTCAAATCGTCCTTGAAGAATTGAAAGGTAAGGCAAAATATTCTGGCAGATTCCTAAACCAGAGTAAGCCCTGATGCTGCTAGTAAAACTGGAAACATTTCCTCTTCAAATCCTTGAAGCAAGAGAGTTGTTTCTCAGTATAATCGCAACCAGTATCAGCAGATACAAAATCGCCGCGCCCGCTATTATTATGTTTGACATACTTTCCTCCCCCTACTTATAACTATTATAGATACTAACTTGAATAAATACTTTTCGTGTTTTTTCCTTCTTTCCGAGAATGAAATTATAATTTCATATTTTTTAACTGGTTTTTATAGTTAAAAATAGGTTTAGTTAAATTCCATTTTTAGGACATATTTTGTTTATAGGACAGATGTCACACCGTGGCTCTGATGACTTGCATATTTTATATCCATGCTCCTTTAAGACATACGCGATGTTTTTCCAGTATTTCTTATCTATTTCACGTTTTAAGTCCTCTTCAATTTCTTCCGGTTTTTTACTTTTGGTAAGTCCAATCCTGTAAGACAGTTTTATAACCCATGTATCTACAGGTATGCCTTCGACTATTCCAAATGCGTTTATAAGGATAGTATTAGCAGTTTTCCTGCCGATGCCTGGTAGAGAAATTAAGTCTTTCATCTTGTCTGGTACTTCTCCATTGTAATGCTCTCTTATAATTCTGCAGCATTCTATTATATTTTTGGCTTTATTATCTGCAAAGCTGACCTTTTTTATATACTGTATCAACTCAGAGGTTTTTGCGTCGGCAAAGTCGTCCAGTTTGCTGTATTTTGTAAAAAGAGTTGTGGTCAAGGAATTAACAACTGTATCTCTAGTCTGTGCCGAGAGTATCGCAGCCACAAGTAGTTGTAACGGGCCATTAAAGTCTAAATAATACTTTGCATCTTTGTACTGCTCTTCAAGAGTAGTCACGGCTTTTTCTATTTTTTTATCATCAAGCAATACAAATTCTTGCATATACTATATCTTTATATCTATGTGTATTTTTAAGATAATATGCAAGCGAAAGAAGGGGATAATTTTCCTGATTTTAAATTAAAATCAGACGGAGAGATTGAAGTATCTCTTTCCGATTTAAAGGGAAAAACTTCAGTAATCTATTTTTATCCTAAGGATGATACTCCTGGATGCACCAAAGAAGCATGTGGTTTTAGGGATAACATAGGTTCGTTTAGCTCGCTTGGTATACCAGTATTCGGGGTGAGTGTTGACAATATAGAATCACACAAAAAGTTCAAGCAAAAATATTCAATTCCATTTACTTTGCTAAGTGATAGCGGCAAAACGCTTGTTTCTGCATTGGGTATAAAATCCCTCTTAGGTACAGCATCAAGAGTCACGTTCATATTAGACAAGGACGGAAAAATACTAAAGATATATCCAAAGGTTTCACCAGATAAACATGCAGAAGATATCCTTGGGTTTCTAAGGCAACAGCAGCAGCCAGGTAAGTAGAAGGGCGATTATCACAATTTTTAGTTTATACGGTAAATATTGTGCATGCTAAATGTTCGCAATTCTTTTTTTGCTAGGGGTAGTATTATGTTTTTTTAGGGTGTCACATTTTTTGCTATATTCAAATATAGAAAGGGCAAGGAGCCTTCAACATCGTTTTTTCTAAATGAGGATTCTGCAATAAAAGAACTATCTTTTTCCTAAAGTCTCTCTTAGAGACTATTAAACACTCTAGGGTCACTTTCTTCGGAAGGCGTACTTCTATCAACGTTAAAGACTTTATAACTTTTAGGTTTCATCATGGAAACTATATAATCAAATGTCAGAGCTGGGTTGCTTTCATTTCCGCAGGAGTATATATCTAGTGTGGCATATCTGCTCTCTGGCCATGTGTGCAGTGATATATGGCTTTCAGTTATAAGCGCTATTATAGACACTCCTCCAAGATCAGGAGAATTCATCTGGTTAAATTGTCTCTCCATTATATCTATTATATGGAGATTTCCAGCCTTGGCAGCTTCTACAACTACTTCTTTTAGGTATACTATATTTTTAAGGATAGAATCATCAATATCGTATAGATTCCCAAAAATGTGTTTTCCGAGCACAGGTAATAGCTTGCCCTCGAAGACACTAGTCTTTTTAATTCTTTTTCTCATTTATTGTTATTGAATAATTCTATTTAAATAATTATCTCTTACTAGTATAAACTTTGTAAGGAATAAATGATAGTCTTTTATACTTCTAAAGATAATATTTCAGATGATTGCCTACAGTAACTTTCATTTTTACTGGGTGGTGTTTGAGATAATAAACGGAACACTAATATCCATATTAAGTGGCATTGATATACTTGTCCTAATTAAGCATAGAAAGGATAATGCCCCTCTAGTCAGTTGGGCACTAGATATAAAAGAATCAAAAAATAATTTTTCGCTTCTTATATCTGCGGCATGTTTATTTATCGCAATATTTGCATTATATTCCTATGGATCCGTTTCTGGCAGTAATCTAATAAAAGAGGCCGCCGAGTTACTTGGAACAATAACATATCTAATTGCAAGTTACGTTATATTTGACTGGTCTAGGACTTTCGCGAGGTTTGTATGAGTGCTGGACTTTACACTGCAGTAATAATTGGGTTTGTTGGTTTGGTTATACTCGTATCTATAATAAAGTTCATAATGGCGTTTTATAAAAATCCTCAGAGAGCAGTGCAATTAATAAGGCTTGATACCAGAACTTACCTGTTTTTTATTTTGTTTCTTTCTATGAATTTTGTTTTTTTGGTAGGGTATCTTCTCCAGATAGTTAATAGCGTGAAGGATTCTGATTTGATTGCAATACTTATATACGCGTTGGGAACATCTATATTCTTTATAGCTCTTACATTCATAATATCAAAAAAATATAAACTCTAAGAAAAAAAGCTTTTATACTATTCCTATTCTTTAAGGAGTATGTTTAAAAAGTATTCAAATTTTAAGAATTTACATGAATTAAGGGCCGATTTGGATCTAATATTGTCTGATATAAACAACAAGGATGCGAGTGAGTTATTGGAGTTCCCGTACGCTACTCTATCCAATGACTTCACCGAAGCGAAAAAATACGCACTTAATAACAAGATTTTAAATGGTAAATTTCCACCTATATCGGATGATTATATAATTACGAAAAGCGGTATTCTACGAACAACCATGAATGATAGTTTTCAACTTTTTTATATGAAAGATATATATCAAGGACGGACAAACCAGAACGAAGGGGAGTATTTCGGTATAAAGATGGGTGGTAGTGTGATACCTACAGCACACATAAAAAAGACTTCAACCAATAAATATAAAGTGTATCTCGACTATGCAGTATTGAGTAAATTAAGCAAACAAACAATGAGGAGGCTTTTGATTGCAACAGGGCTTAAACTTGCAGATTATAAGTAAAAACTATAATGGACGGCACGAATGGGATACTCAAGAAGTGAAAAAATGGTCAAAAGGACATTAAATGGTTGGTTGGAGGAAAGCCTTCTGGATTGCAAAGTGACGTTGTTTGGAGGGAGAAATTTAGATTATTTTTTAAATGCTATAAGTATAAAAGATTGTTTAATGGATTCCAGTATTCTAAATTATTTTGACTTCAAGTTTTTAAATGATAGTCAGAGCGTTGCAGAACTTGGTTTCTATACTGTAGCTAATAAATACGAACTTTCTGAGAGAATAAAAAAGCTATCCAAAGAATCTGGTTTCGGCTTTGCTTATAATATAAAAAGAATGGAAGATCCTTAACGGTCCAGATAATATTATTATTGCCTTTTATATACTTCTTTAAATTTGCTGAATCTGCCATTCAGTTTTTTCCAGTCTAAGTTATTAAAAAAAGGCTCGAGATATTTTGCTTTGTCTGGCCCATAATCAACATAAAATGCATGCTCATATACATCAAGAGCTATTATAGGAATCGAACCCCAGACTGCACCATCATTATGCGCATCAGCAAGAAACACTCTCAGTTTATTGTCAGTAGGATCAATTGCGAGTAATGCCCAGCCCCTTGCAGCTTTCGCCGTCGATGACATGTCAAGCTTGAAATTTTCGAAGCTTCCGAAATCCTCGTTTATCTTTTTTATAATTTCCATGTCATCAGTATACTTCCCATCTCCTCCGAACATTTCGAAGTATAATTCATGCAGAAGCTGGCCGCTGGCATTGAAAGTTTCCTCTTTTTTTAAGGATCTAAACTCGCTATAGTTTGCATTTGCAGAGGATTTGTCAACAGCTTTAAGTTTAGTATGTACTTCGTTTCTCTTCTTCACATATCCAGCATAATGGATATCATGATGGAAGCTTATTTGTTTCTCTGAAAATCCATTTAATGTTTTATAGTTTATTGCCTGTATTTCATACTGGTCCTCATAGTTTGTCATTTTTATCACCTAGTTATATAATAATTTCGTAGTATATAATATTTTGTTGGTTACTACCCCTTATAGAGTATATTCAAGAAAGGTATTTAAATCATGGCGTAAAACTTAACAATAGAGAGAAGTCGCACAATCTGCTTAGGTGACAGAGACCGAAAGAAGAACAATGACTTCAGTGTCTATTGTGATTTATGATGGAGTACTCAATAATTGTTGATAAATTGACTAAGAAATTCGGGAATTTTACAGCAGATAATAACATCTCTTTAAAGGTTAAGAAAGGCGAGATATTTGGAATTCTGGGGCCAAATGGTGCTGGGAAAACTACTTTGATAAGCATGCTCACTACTTTAATAAAACCCACAAGTGGAACAGCGAGCGTCATGGGAAAAGATGTAATAAAGCAACAGCTAGACGTTCGTAAAATGATAGGAGTTATTACGGAAAAAGTGACAATGTATCCCCCTCTGACAGCAGAGGAAAATCTCATGTTCTTTGGCAGACTTTATGGTATGGAAAAAAAGGAACTGAAGAGAAAAATAGCCGCTGGACTAGAGGAATTCCAGCTTACAAAGTTCAAAAACAAGCCTGTTGGGACGTTTTCACTAGGTATGAAAAGGAGGCTCGATATTGTGAGAGTATTACTTAATAACCCTAAAGTCTTCTTTCTTGATGAACCTACAGTAGGTCTGGATCCGATAACAGTGGCTTTTATAAAGAATAAAATACGAGAAATAAATAAAAACGGCAGTACAATAGTACTTACAACGCACATAATGCAGGACGCAGATGAACTTTCTGATAGAGTGGCACTGATAGATCATGGTAATTTGATGGCGTGTGATACTCCTAAAAAACTTAAAAATAAACTTGGTAAAAAGGCTACTCTAGAGGACGTTTTTATACATTACGCCGGTGAGCAGCTCAGAGACGAAACGCAAAGGATGAGTATGGCCCCAAGAAGAGGAATATAATGGTAATGAAATCACTAACTGATGCATTTATAATTGCGAAGAGAGATCTTATAGAACTTTATAGGACTCCCTTCAGATTGGCGATGATGTTCATTTTTCCTATACTAATAATAACACTTTTCGGATTCATGTTCCCATCAACTTCAAGTTTTAATGGTGTTCATATAGGTATAGTTAACAATGACAGCGGTTTTTCTGTAAATGGACAGAATTTGTACCTCAGCAATTCATTTATATCTCTCGTAAAATATAATTCAACCGTAACACTCAATAATTATTCATCGTTATCCGCGGCAGAATCTGCTCTGAGAAGTGGGACGATAGATTCTATAATATATTTTCCGTCGAATTTTACCGCTTCGGTTATCTCCCAATACCCTGCTGATGTAAAACTAGTGACAAATCCAACATCCCCAACCCTTCAGGCATATGTAAGCGAAAAAGTATCATTAGCATCTAACGTTTTATCTGCAAGAATATTGAACGGTACAGTAACACAATTGAACAGCGAGCTGGTCAATCTACCAAAAATCAATCCACAGTTCATTATTTCACCACTCATTGTTAGCTCAGTTCCGATACTTTCTGGAAACTACTTTGATTTCATAGGCCCTGGGTTGATAATGCTTTTAAGTATGATGGCAGGGTTGACTGCATTGGGTTCGGCATTAAGCCGGGAAAAGGAAGATGGAACCATAACAGCGGTTTTTCTGTCACCTATAAGGACGGGCTCCTTTTTAACTGGAAAGATGCTTTCACAGCTTGTAAGAAGCTTAATTCAGTCAGCTGTCGTAGTGATACTTGTGATATTACTGTTTCACATGAGCTTTAATGGTAATATCCTGCTTACCGTTGCTATACTTATTCTAGGGATTTTTGGGTTTCTTGGACTCGGGTTGCTGGCAACCGCACTTACAAAAGATCAAGAGACTTCGCAGCTTCTGCTTAATTTGATATTCTTCCCAATGCTTTTTCTGAGTGGTGTTCTTTATCCTTTACAGGAATTACCTGGGGTAATAGCAGATATTGCAAAATTTTTGCCATTAACATATGGTGTAACAGCATTCAGGCAAGTTGTAATATTCAATGCTCCAATCACAGCAGTTTGGCCATCTATGCTTATACTTTTCCTTTTTGGCGCAATATCTCTAATAATAGCAGTTCCTGTTTTTTTGATTAAAAAAAGCGGTGGGAACTAAGTTCTATAACTAAGTATAAGCTAAGAAATGATTAATAATTAAGTAGTATAATATATTATTATGGTGGATAAAAATTATAATATAATAAAGGAACTTTTTCTTTCTAAAAAAGTATTTCTAATTGATGGGGATGGCACACTTTATTTGTGGGATAAACCTTTCAAAAGCTCGACACTATTTTTGGGTAAACTCGGCTCATCGGGTAAAAGGTTTGTAATCTTAAGTAATAACGATTCAGAAAGTAAGACTAATCGACTTAAATTTCTTTCAGAAGTTTTTAAAAAGGAGATAAAAGAAGATCAGCTTTTTCTTCCAAATGAAATGGTTGAAGAATTTATGTGTAAAAATAGAATTAAAAGATTTGACGGACTTATCTCAAACGATTTCAAAAAAGAACTTGGGAAGGATGGATTCGTATGCGATGAAAAAGATCCGCAGATTGTCATAATAGGGTTCGATGTTGATCTCACTTATGAAAAATTAAAGAGAATAATAAAGCATGTAAATAACGGCATTAAATTTATCCTTACACATATAGACCCTCTTTGCCCATATAAAAATGAGAGTGAAATACCTGATGCTGGGTTAATGGTAAATCTTGTAACTTCTGCGACCAACAGAACACCATCACTTGTTTTCGGCAAGCCATTTATTTCAACTATCCGCTATATAACAAAAAAGTATGGTTATACACGAAAAGATATGCTTATGATAGGTGATAGGTTGAATACTGATATAAAAATGGCAACAGAAGCCGGCATTTCTTCCATATGGATAAAGGGAAAAAATCATGCCAATAAAAGCCCCTATATTCCAACAGCCGAAGTTTTATCGTTGGATGTCCTTTACAAAATCGTCTCAGATTTATAATTTATTCAGGTGCGTCTTTCATTACTTAAGTTTCTGCATCTCTTCGTATACTCTAATTGTGCTGCTCATGCCCAGTCTAAATTCCTTTGGATTAAGTGTTTTTCCAGAAGCGTTTAATATCTCCTTTATTTGATCGTAAGAACGTACTCCTCCTGCTGCTTTTATGCCAGTTTTAGAGCCGAGTCTTTTGATTGTTTCAGCCATTAATTTTACATTCTCTGCGGTAGCTCCTAGTTTATTGCCGATGCTATTGGAATATTCTGGCTCTGCAAATCCCGTACTGGTCTTAATAAAATCTGCTTGTGATGAACAAACTAGCTCATAAAGCTTTTGCTTCTCCTGTTTGGTAGTGTATGCATCTTCTACGATAAATTTTATTATTTTTCCGTTCTGATGGGCATTTTCAACTAGTTTACTTATGTCTTTTGCTACTAACTTGAATTTATTTGATTTTACATATCCAATCTGTACAACAAAGTCAAATTCATCGACTTCTTTCAGTAGAGATTTCATCATTTTTATTCTTGCAGTTGTTGGAAGAACGCCTAATGGAAAATCCACAGTGGTCGTTATCTTAAGAGGGTAACCTTTTGTCGTTATGTATCTTCTTGCAATCTTTGCATATAATGGATGTATACAAATGCCATACGTTTTTAGTCTCGCAGCTTCGTCTATAAATCTTTTTATTTCTTTTTCACTTGTATATGCCTTAAGAAGAGTGTGATCAACCACACCCATTACTGCACCTATCAATGTAGATTCCATATAATTTATGTAAAATTCCATAATTTAAGCGTTCTTTTTAATGGTTATAAGTAACTAAATTAGTTGTAAAAAAATGGAAAAGTAAAAATATTGTTTGCCATCTTATTTTAACAAGCATTTAAATTTATAATTGTTAATTAATAGTATGACACACAAAATGATTTACGATTCAAGTGACGTTATAAAATCTTTTAACTACTTTCAATTATTTCTGCCCATCAAAAATTTTGTTTACAGAAAAGACCTGAAAGTCCTTGAGTTATCAGAGGGGTGCTATTACGATAGGCTTTAGATTTGTTGAAATTATAATATTTGGACTGCTCAGCATACTTGGGCTGTTCGGATTGTTTTATTCTTCCATAATCTTAAGGGCTTTAGTAAAACATAGGAAAGATCGGGCTCCGCTGACAAGTTATTTTCTCAATCCACAGATGGCTAAAGTGCCATATTTTATTTATGCAGGTATTTTTGGATTTTTTACGGGATTAATGATATTTATAAATTATCTTTCGAATGGATTCAACCCAGTTAGCGATTTTGGTTATGCTCTCTATCTATTTGAACTTGTATTCGGAGTGCTGACAGCGATATTCATAGTTCTAGATTTAAGATTTTGGTATAAAAGATTCAGAAGGTTCGTACAATGATCAGTGAAATATTGAGTATAGTAAGTTTAATCTCTGGTATTTTTATGCTGGTTTCCACCGGTGGATTTGCGTATATTTTGCTATCAGCAACTAAATATAGTTCACGTCAGAATGCAAATAAATTTTTTGGAAGTTATATGCTAAATAATCCGTTCAGATATACACTTGCATTCGCTTTTCTTACGATTGCAGCGATAGTTCTTTCATCTGGCTTGATTGTATCGTTCATCACGTTGATTTTATTTGATTCTACATCAGTTTGGGGCATAGCAGGGACTATAGCATTAGCAAATCTTGCAGTTTTTTTCATTGTTTTTACAAGCATGGACAATCCAAAACAACTTTTAAATTATGTGCGTTTTCTTAAGAAGAATTCTCAGTCTTCTGTTCGGTAATTTCTTTTGAATCTTTTGCCTCTTGATCTCTGAAAATTCCTTCCGTGGCCGCCAGGAGATCGATTGTTAAATCGCCTATTTCCCTGAAAACTTCCAAAACCTCCAAAGTTTCTTCTTCTCATTGCCGTTTCTTCGTAGTTATCTTGGGTTCCGATGAGTTCGTGTACTTTTTCTTTGTAGGTTGATAAATCGAATTCAAGTAAATTCATTTTTATTTTTGCGTAGTTCTCTATGTCATAAACTAGATATCTCTCACCATAGGTAAAAATTGTAAAAGCCCTGCCACTTTTACCCATTCTAGCTGTTCTTCCCACTCGGTGAACATATGCTTTTGGGTCTTCCTCTGCATCAAAATTTATTATATCAGAAACATTGTCTATATCTAACCCTCTAGACGCCACATTTGTTGCTATCAGCATTTCTATCCCTGTCTTGAAAAGGCTTAGTGAGTGTTCACGCTTGTTCTGGCTTAGTCCTCCATGCATTAAGACTGCAGGTATACCAGCCTTTCTTAGCATAGAATGGATTCTTTCTGCGTTAATCTGCGTTCTACAAAACACTATGGATTTTCTCGGCTTTTTCGAGTCTATATATGCAAGAAGCACCAAAAATTTATCCCGCCCATTCGCAATAGCATAAAAATGTTCTATAGTATTTACCGCTACTTCACCAGAGTCTATATTTATACTTATAGCATTGTTTGTATATTTTGTAGTGACATCTCTTATTTCTTCAGGTATTGTCGCGGAAAAGAACATAGTCTGCTTTTTTTGTGGTAGCCTTGAAAGTATGTATTTAACGTCATCTATGAATCCCATATCTAGCATTATATCAAATTCATCCAATACGAGAAATTTTATAGAATCAGTCGGTAGTTCTCCCCTTTTTATAAGATCTATTATTCTTCCAGGGGTTCCGACTATTATATTTACTCCTTCTCTAATTGCTTTTATCTGGTAATTTATAGAAGCGCCACCATAAACTGTCAAAGTTTTAATTCTAAGGTTCTTTCCAATGCTTTTCGCAACTCCAGTAACCTGCAGTGCCAATTCTCTCGTTGGAACCACTATCATTGCAGACGGTTTTTCCAGTTTTTCAAGATTATTTATCATAGGTATTAGAAACGCTGCCGTTTTTCCACTACCTGTCTTTGATTTTACTATTATATCCTTTCCTTCTAATGCTAATGGAATGGTGCGTTTCTGAACTTCAGTTGGTTCACTGAACCCCATCTCATGCAAAGCATTTATGACATCTTCTTTTATATTCATCGAATCAAACATATTATTACATCCTTTTATTGATATTATGCCTATAAATAGGCTATGCACCGGACAAATTATGAAGAGAACATTAAAAACTGGTGGAATCTAGCTTCTTCTTACTACCAAGAGGAAATATCATCTGATAATATGGAAGATGTTAACTATGGACCATTTGGATCAAGCGAGAAAAAGCTCCATTTATTAGAAAAGATAAAAGGAAAGAAAATACTTGATATTGGATGTGGTGGCGGGCAAGCTTCAATAGCACTTGCAAAGCAAGGAGGAATATGTACTGGCATAGACATATCCGAGAAGCAGATAACCGCTGCGGTAAAGAACTCAAAAAAAGAAGGCGTAAGTGTGGAGTTCTTAATAAGTCCTTTTTCTTCGATAAGTAAGTTCGGTAAAAACGTCTTTGATACGGCAATTTCAATCATGTCACTGCAATATTGCAATGATTTAAGTCGACTTTTCAATGATGTTAATAGATTATTGAGGAGAGATGGGCTATTTGTATTCAGCATAGAACATCCATTTTATCTTATAGTTAATCCAGCAACTCTAAAGATAAATGATAGTTACTTTTCAGAAGGGATAAAGCGCGAAAAGGAAACAGGGACGGATGGTAAATCTAGTTATTACCTATACTATAATAGAAAAATATCTACTATAGTAAATCTCGTAGTATCTGCGGGTTTTGTCGTTGAAAAGATATTGGAACCGATGGAAAAACCTGATATTATCTGGGGTAATGGCTATAGGAGGGCGCTGATAAATAAAATTGGTCCTACGTTAATATTCAAATGCAGAAAAATATAAATCCAGTTTACTAAAGGTGTATACGATATACTTCTAGATTTCTATATCTCTTGTTTGCCTGCAAAAAATCAAAATAGTGTCTATATAAGTTACCTAAGTATTTCATTGGTTCATATAAATCCATATAATCACCAGGTTTTTTGCCAGGTTCAGCTCTTAGGTTTTTAATTATGTAATGATTTATCCCAGGAGAATGGTCACCATCTGAACAGATTAAGTACTTATTATCTCCAATAGATAGATTTGTATCCCTCATACCGCACGAACTTAAGATTTGTATATCTAACTCATTTTTTCTCTCATAATATAAACGGCCAGAATCTGCACATATCTCTATTCCAATATTAAGTCCTTTCCATTGAAAAGTATTTTCAATCGAGTAATTCCTCCCCACTAATCTATATCTTTCGTTACCGAAAAAAGAAGTACCCCCATCAGCTTTCTTAATCGTCGAAAAAATGACTTTGCCACGATAGAATACTGGCATTACGTTGTACATATTTTTTGATTTGGTACTTATAACAGCAGTTCCAGGCATTATAAGCGTGTCGGATTGCTTGCTTATACCTTTTATATAATCGAGCAATTTTGCAAATTTCTTATAATTTAAAGGCTTTTCATCCACATTATTATTCATTAGTCCCCACTCTGGGCCTATTATTAAATCTAAGCCAAGCGTTTTACTTTTTTCTAGGACGGCAAGAGTCTTTTCCAAACTGGAGTAGCTCGGATTGTTAGTATTGATATTTAATATCCCCACATCAAGAATTTTGCCCATATTCTCTCACTATCCTCTAATTATTAATACTTTTAGTATTACTTTTGTGTCCTCATTAATGTAATAATACTTATAAGCAATTATAACATCTTCTAAATATGCGAATCAACCAGCGTATAGATATACTCGAGGAGAAATAATCCTATGTTTACACTCAGAACTAAACCATTAACGTCCATAAGAACCAAAAAATCCCAGTCAGCACTAGAGTACATGATGACCTATGGTTGGGCCATCTTGATCATAGTCATCGTAGCAGTAATCCTCTACAGTATGGGTATCTTCAGCCCATCCTCGTCCATAACAACATCCTCCTCAGGCTTCTCCCCGTTCATAGTGTCATCAGCAGTATGCAGCCAGGCAGG
>JAJZNK010000006.1 GCA_021811735.1 Nanobdellota archaeon
GACTGAATATGGAAATGAGAGTATACTACTACCACTTGTTTTTGTCGTTATCTCCACGTTTGAAGGGGCATTGCTGTTGTTTGTTATAGAATCATATGTAACATACCAAGTGTAACCAGATGGCAAACCACTTTCTGAAAATGTTGTTGTGCACTTAGTAACTGCGGAAAATGCTATAGATATTGTAGAGCCCATCGATGCTGATCCAGATGAAGGTGAAGGAGTATATGTCGTTGTACAAGTTCCGGATGAAGAAGTATTAGATAACGTTTGGACTGAATATGGAAAACTTCCAAATGCTCCAAAGTAGTATATATTATTGGGGGAAGAATTTGTCTTTGTCAATGTATCGTATGTGACTTGCCAGTTATAGCCAGATGACAAACCTGTCTCTGTAAAAGTTGTCGTGCACTCTCCCAGAAAACTTATATATTGGTAGTTACCCACTGACAACGTTCCGGATGAAGGGGAAGGAGTATAGACACACCCTCCAACGACAGAATTCACAACTGAGAATGAATGAGTACCAGTTTTTTCATTTGTAAACACTAGAAAGTTGTTAGTTGTAGAACTTACTGTCCCAGCATATGTGACTTGCCAGTTTATTCCTGAAGGCAGATTCTTCTCTATAAATGTAGCTGCGCATGAGCTTGAGAATATGACGCTTTGGACGAGTCCGGACTCCAAAGAACCGGAGAAAGGTACTGCCGTATATTTACAGCCATTCAAAGTCACATTACTTACTTCAAAAGCATAATTACCGAAGGCTGTGCTGATAGAAATCGAACTTCCCGTTGAAGAAACGTTTTTACCACCATAAACTACCCACCATGTTGCGCCAGCCGGCAACGCTTCCTCCTCAAAACCTGTTATTGTAGAAGGAAGTTTTAATAAGATATGAGAAGGTACAAATGAAATTGTACCGTTTGACGAAGCAGTTATATTATTGCTTACAAAAAAGCTCATGCCCAATCCAACTGTATCTCTAGTATGCGAAAGACTGAGATTAAGAAAACATATAGAATTCTGACCTGGGGATAAAGTTAGATATTGACATTTAATATTTGAAAACGTCGTACTGTTATAAGTCAGGTAGAACTTATTAAGATTTATCGGAACAGAAAGCCCATTAGTCAAATAAAACTCAAGAAACGTGTAGTTTGCATACACTGCACTGACTTTTACACCGGAAAAACCACTTACTGTAGAGGAGGGAGAAATGAAATTTAAAGGTGAGAATAATCCTAAAGAGTATATTACTAAAAGGACTGCAACAACGAGCAGGATCATCCAGCTGTATGTCATTAAGGATTCTACGACTTGCTGCCCGTTTCTTTGCATAGTAATACTAATTAATACTAGTAATTAATATTTTTAGATTACAAATATGTCAAAATACCATTGGAAAGACTTAAATACAACGAACTATATTACTATATTGTAGTGTATTTATGAAGAGAAAAGAATTTTCTATTACAGATAGAGAAAGCGATGACCCAGATGCGGATTACGAGCTCGAGAAAGACGAGGATATTTTTGATATTTAGATATATAACGAAGAAAGAATTTGGAGCAGAGGATTGCCAAATATTATCGTTATAACCGTAGCGATTAGAATTCCAGGAACAAATGGCAGCCCGATTTTAATCTGAACGGTTTTTACAGCACTATTCTTTAGTTTTTCTATATCTGCCAACGTTAATCCGGTGTTTCTAGCAGGGACTATGCTCTTGCCCCTCTCATCCTTTGGGGATTCCACAAGCCAGTCTCCCTCGGTCAACTTTGAAATTTTTTCTGTCACGTACATAAGATTGTTTGCGACTAGAAATATTAAGCGCATAGAAAAAAGCATAAATGCTGCTATGGCTATGAAAAAGTTTAACGGTATCGGTAAAAATAAAATGGACAATACAATTGTAGATATCATCAATAAAAAGAACGGCAGATCATAATATTTGAAGTGCTCTTTCAATTTTTTGATCTTTATAATTCCTATGAAAATCGTGGCGAAAATACCATAAACTCCACCGAAAAGGAGCACGTTTATAAACAGCGCAATGAACGACCTGTCTGAAAACATGCTAAATGATGTAAAAACAGTGCTAAGTCCAAAAATAAGCTTTACGTCGCCACCGCCCCACTGTCCAGATCTGTACATGAAATATGCGAATCCAAACAAAACCAAGATCGAAACTGGCATGTAAACTAAGTTAGAAATAGTATTATACGCTATTGAATATAAAAAAGACAAAAACAGGCTGCCAGCAATCAAAATATAACTTAAAGAGTCAGGAACTTCCCTTTTTCTAAAATCACTTATTGATGCAATTAACAGGATCAATATTACAAAGATAAATATTAGATAATCCATTTGATATACCATGTTACACCTTATTGGTACTGGATTATACTATTTAAATGATTTGCCGTTGAGGGCCGTGGAAGTACTGAAAGGATCTGATGAGATTTTTTTGGAGAGGTATACGAACCTTAATGATATAAGCTTCATCGAAACGCTTGAAGGGCTTGTAAACAAGAAAATCAAGATAATCGGGAGAGAAATTGTAGAAAGCCGGTTCCTATCCGAAAAATCTGCTGAGAAGGATGTCGTGCTACTGATTCCTGGTGACCCACTTGCCGCGACGACGCATTTCTCGCTTATTGATGAGTGCAAAGAAAGAGATATAAAAGTTGAAATAATACATTCTTCAAGCATATTTTCTGCAGTTGGGGAAACTGGGTTATCACTTTACAAATTTGGAGGAACGACAAGCATACCTATCTATAGCCAAAATTTTCATCCTGAGAGTTTTTTTGATGTTATAGAAAAAAATGAAGGTTGTGGATACCATACTCTTGTTTTACTAGAAGTTAGAAATGATGAAGAATTTGTCAGCCCGCATGAAGCCGTAGCGATAATAAAAAAGATAGAGGAGAAAAAAGGAAAAAACATAATTGAGTGGGAAAATGTTATGGCTTTGTCAAAATTAGGGAGCGAATCACAGAAGATAGTGACTATGGATTACACAGGATTTGCCTTGTTAAAACCACCATGTGCTCTTGTTATACCTGGAGAAATCAACCAGAATGAACGAGAAGCCATCGACGCGATAAAAAATTCTTCAGGAACTCTGTAAAGTTATCGAAATACTGTTAGAATTTATACAGTAGGTGTAACCAGCGCTCACGTTTATTTCTGTATTTGAAGTATAACCGATTGAATTTGATACAGGATTGACCAGAAGAGAAAACGGTATGGGTGAGAGAAGCCTTCCGTTTTGGAATGTTAATGGAAATTCCTGTGGTGTTATGTTTATACTAGGGTTAATACTTACTGCGCTTCCACTGGATGTTGTGAAGTACCCTTCTCCATTTAGTATAGATATTGAAAGCCAGTTCAGTTTGGAGGTTGATCCCTGGGATGTTAGCGCAATACCGTCTGCATATTCTGTGCTGTTTACTGGAGAGGGCCCTGCGACCATCAACCCATTGAATGACTCAAGAGATATAGATATCGGAAGCCCAGACGACGAACGAATGGCCGATGTTGGGGCGTTACCTGTGAATTGGTAACTTTCTATAGTAATAGGATAATCTGTGTAGGAAACGGCATTAAAACACGCCAAAAAAGTGATGCTGCAAGATGTTGGACTGGAACCAGAAAAAGACCATGAAACCGAAGAAGGAGAGGACGGAGGTATAGAAACATTTTTGCTCTGGATGGGGAGAAAAGAACAGCCGTATGGTGATAGGACAACATCCATATAATTATTCCCGTAGTTCCTAACCGCTGCTATGACGTTTATATTTTGATTCGTGTATAAGTGCGCAAGATTATTCGTTGATGAAATATTTAGTGAAATTGGCAAATTTGGAGTCGAGTTCTGGGTTGGTACACTTGTAGATTTAAAATTGAAATAGCCCTCATAATACATAAAAAAAAGTCCTATGACTATTATGAATATCACTGCAACCATAACACCGCTTTGTCCTTTGTTTTTCATAATCATGCACAGGAAATTTCGGAAGGCGAACCTCCGAATGAAAAGTAATAATTGTAGTTAACATTTATGTTAACTAGATTCTGAGATGCAACATTACCGTTTGTGGTTTTTATTTCGAGTGGTAAACCTGAGCTTATCAAGTGCATATCAACATTTGAAAGTGACAGCGACATTGTCGTCCCAGAAACTGAAAAGGCGTAATCCTGGCCGTTGTAGTACGCGAAAGCTGATGCTATCCCAGATGAATTCGTTATTTCCAGGTTTATCTGGCTTAGTATATCATTTGGACTACCGCCTGATATTGAGGTATATGGCTCTCCACTGCCATAACTTGGAGAAATGACAAGGTTCAGTGTTGTCGAAAGGGACCCGGAAGGAATCTGTGTTTCCACAGTTACTGGATTAGCAGAAATTGACATGAATCCTTGATTGGAATTGTTGTAAATAGTCTGTGGTATAAGCGAAGCTTTTGTACCATATGGGTAGGTTACGACAGATGTTGTCAGGTTCTGGGAAAAATCAGGAATCTCAGCAGAAAAAAGATATGTTGATGAAACGCCGGAACTTGCACTGGAACATGAAACGTTAAACGAAGTGGAGGACTTGCTTGTCATACGTGCCGGCATACTTATCGTTTTGGTAACCGGTGAAATCGCGACGTAGTCTGGCGAACCCACACTTGCCTGCAAATCCACGCTTATCTGCTGGCTGAATGGATTGAAAAATGTAAGATACACTGGCGTAGAATATCCAGGGTATACAGAGCTTGAGTTTAAGGCTGCAGAAATGAGAAAATTAGATGGCTGGGAACTTGATAAGCCCCCAAGCTTCAACGCTCCTCCGCTAATGTTGTAAACTATTATTACAAGAAACATAACCGCTATCAGCACTCCTGCAATCATGGCTGTACTCGCGCCTTTTCTATCCATAAGTATAATTATATTATAGAAGTGTAAGGCTTTTAAAGGTATTTTAACAAATTAAATGGAATAAGGCGAGATATAGAGTCCTACTGGGAAATAACCTTCCTGCTCATAGGAGTAAGATATTTTGAATTTCAAATTATGTATGGAGTCTGGAAGATTTGACGCAGATAATCTACTGGATTCAGATGGACTCAGACCTACTGGCATCGTGACTGATGCCCCAGCAGGCCCAATCGAAACTTCCTTCGAAAGAATCTCCGTGCCATTGTTGAATGATGCTACGCTGAAGCCCAAAGCTCCGGCATCGGTTACATTAAGAGTTGAACTGTTGAGATATACTGATAGTTTGACGTTCCCTATTGGAGCACCGAGTCCGACGTTATTTAGATTTAAAGTTAACTCTATATCCTGGCCGTATATGACTGGTTGCGATGAAGATGATGAGATGATTACTGGGCCATTAGTAACTCCTACGGCCTGGGTTATAGGAGGCTGATAGCTGCCACTGCTGCTCGCACTCTGTGATACGAATTCGAGCGGTTGCGATGCTCCTCCTTCATACGAAAAGTTAAGATAATATCCTATGTTCTGGGAATACTGTATATTACCATAAGCGCTCGCAGGAGGTACTGATAAGGTAAATCCTTCAGAGATTATTCCACCGGTTGTAAGTGAGGGGATATTAACACATCTGCCGCTAGTTATAGCGTTTCCGCCCGGAACTGGTGAAGAAGTCTGCGGACTTGACAAGATGGTAAATAATCCTAGATTATCAAGGCAGAAATAAATATTGGATGCCTTATAATTGACGTTATTTGCGATGAGAAACGTTACACCGAATGCTGATGATGGTGAAACTTTTGCTGGTGAATTTATTGATATGACGCCAAGCGCCATAGTATTGTTAAGGGATGTAGGAGAAGGAACAACTGAAACTCCAACCATTTTAAGCAAAGCCGGGCCGAAGATAAAAAGTCCGATTATTATCACTAAGAGGAACCCTCCTGTAATCGCTTTACTTGCACCTTTTTTGTTTGCCATACTTAACCACTGCATACCTGATTGCTGACGACCACAGGCATGTTCAAGTTTTCATCATAATTGTAATTGACATACCCAACAACCGTCATCGTATTGAAATGCATACCATTTAAGGATTCCACAGGTTTTAGGTCGAAATAAAACACGTTGCCAGAGTTAAGCGTGCTGGCGCTGTTTATATAACAATCCCAGTAACCACTACCCGGGAATTGAAAACCGAGTCTTATCATCGCCGTTGCGCTTACGCAGCTCCAATAGCTGTTCGAAGGATTTGAAGGATAGAAGCTCTTGCTGATATACAAGGAAATGTTATTGATTGAATAAGGATAACTACCATGATTGGATATGGTAACCCCTAATGGCAGAGAATTTATCTTTGTAGGGATTGGCTGACTTACCTCAGTATATACCTTTATCTGTACTGGGCCTGCGGAATAAAAATTAAATGACGGCTCTGAGGGGATAAATGCCTGACTTGACGCAATCAGCTGGTTTTGAAATGAACTCGACATGAACTCCACTGGCAGTATCACTGCAGCAGTATAATTCGTTATGAGAAAATTAGCAAGCAGAGACATTGAAAGGGGAAAAGTCAGTTTGCTTGTTGGACACGATAAGTTAAACGTCGTGGCATTCTCCTTGGTTTCGCCTGGTGCAAGATTGCCTATCAACACTGAATTCGTAATTTCAGGCGGAGAACTGCTTTTCTGTGCCGGACTCGTAAAGCTGGTGAGCAGGTCCTTACAGTATTGTGTCGCTCCCGACGAAAACGTGTTTCCGCAAGATATGTTTACCAGTAGATTATTGGAAGTATCTGGCCCGAGGGGGACATTGCCACTGTTGTATACAGAATAGAAGACTAACCCTTGTTGAGGATTTGTCGTGAGGGCAACCTTCTGATTTGACGGATATGAAAACGTTAGAAAAGAGGAGAAAGTCGGCGTTGAATTGGTCGATGTAACCTGTGGCTGCGTAAGTGCAAGATTCGGGTTCATGAGGTCTACTGTTATAAAAGTATAAATTCCACCTGCTCCTGAGGATAGTAAACTTCCAACCTTTGAGAATATTGAGCCATATGTCAATTCTGTGTAGGATATACCTACATTGGACGAGGCATAGAAAATAAAGTAAATTACAACGAGTCCTATAATGATGATAAAGGGGGTCAATCTGAGAGAGTGCTTTTTGGCGGATCTTATTAAGGAGTCGGTGTCAATCATCCTTCGATTTTGTTTTCTAGTCCGCTTTTCCTCTCTTTCCAGTCTCATTAGTTCTGGAGAATACCCGTGGAAATTTTGAAGATGAGACTCGAGCTCCAGTCTATTTGCAAATTTTTCACGGCAGACTTCACAGGTAAATTTTCTCTTGCCTTTTACATAGGGATTTGCTGTGTTTATAAAATCTTTATTGATGGGAGTGAACTTTGGTGGAGTCTCGTTTGGCATAGAGTCCTGTCCCTTGTTGTTTACGTCACTCGCCATAATAGAAATATATGAACCTGTGTATATTTAAATTTCAACCTGCAACGGCTTTCAGAGACAGATAACGTGGGATAATCAACCCGTTTGAAGAGATTTTTACTGTGCCACTGTAATTTCCATTCGAGGGACTGCTCCCAAGATAACTTGATGGTATCAGCAAAACATTTTCCCCGCTGGACACTGTATTTGCAGGCATTGTAAGGTTTTCACCGCTCGGAGTGAAATAAAAGTAGACGTTTCCTTTTGTAATCACACTGTTAACATAAAATGTCAGGAGATAGTTTCCAGTGGTGGCATTCACAGAGTAATACAGTGTAGGCGAATTCTCTGCTATGTAAGGTATTTTATAGTTCAACGAAGCATCGGCTATCTCGTAAGAAACGTTCTCTGCCGGCTGGAAAGCTACGTTAAAGAGAATCGGTAGGATTACTGAAGAACTGGACAAGTTTGAACTGCTTATAGCCTTTGAAACCACTATTGAAGGGATGTTGACCGTTGTCTGCGAATCATTCCCATAGTTTATGCTTGAAATGACCTGATTATTTATCGAAACGTTCAATCCTCCGTAACCTATCGGAATATAACTGAGAGAATAATCTCCAACTCCGCTAAAGGTAAGCACGTTGATTGGGACAGAATACAGATTATTCTTACCAGATTCTTTTATTATCTCTATGCTAGAAAGCGTGAAAGACTGTGTAAGAGCAAATCCATTCAGGCTGTCAGTCACAGAAAGTATATTTTTACCGCTTCCTGAGATTGGAATTTTTTCCTGGATAGTCTCGTTGTTCGCAGGCAGTGTAGAAAAGAACTTATGACCATTAAGCGAAAAACTGAGTTCCGGTGTGCCGGAAACTGATTGGACGCGGATTTTTATAAAGTAAACCGACTGCTGCGAAGCATTGAAGTTTATATCGTAAGAAGATGAACCAAGTATGCTCGAACCTATCGAAACAGATGTCTTATTGAAGACAGTGGAATTCAGTAACGGATAATCTACGCCGAATGTTCCTATAGTATAAGTAGTATTTACAGGGTTGCTGTTACTTCCAACGTAAGTGTTTATGTTCGTGTAATATTCTCCATATGGTATGGATGAAACGTGAGAAGTGCTATTATTTATCCCAAGCAATCTATATGCGACTGGCGGTGGCACGAGTAAAAGGTATATAACCACGGAACCCACAAGTATCAGCATGAGCACGACAACTGCAGGTATCCTTTCTCTCTCTATTGCCATAAAATCTTTACTACGTTATAATATATAAATATTTCCAAACCCTGATTTTAGCCATTTGTAAAGTATTTTTTCAGGTCTGCGCTTACTGAAAAGAATCCAGCTTTGATTCCTGCATCGATATAGCTCCAGCTTATAGTAAGCGCCTCGAATGCCCTTATATAATCCTTCTTTTGCAGGAAAAATCCACCATCCTTGAAATAATTTGATGCCATATCAAAAAAGGCCACTGCGATCTGATTTTCCTGATCAGTTCCGAGTGTATCGAAGACTTTTTTCATCATACGCATCTCATTCTCAGTCCTTTCTCTAAGTTCCTCATCCATAAAATGCAAGCGAATTTTCCTCTCTATCAAGTTTTTCTAGAAACTGCTGGACCCTATCTTGCGAAAAGCTGTGTTCAGTACATAGAAAGTCAATAAGCTTTTCCTTTTGTATCCTCTTTGAGGTCATGTCACCAGCAACTTCTACAACGTCAGGTTTTAAGAAATATTCAAATACCTCATGTATATTGTAATCTGACCTGAAGTCATAAGTATTGAAAAGTTTTTCCCTGTTTTCTTCTTTGACCAGTTTCATTGCCTTCTTTGGGCCTATTCCTTCTACGCCTTTGTTGTAATCCGTACCCGTGAAGAGAGAAATCATTATTAGCTTTTCTCGGTCTATCTCCAATTTTTTAAAATTGTGTTCCGCCTCTATTATTTCAGGACTCACTTGTGTTGTTATCCCCTTCCTACTTATTTTTTTCCTATTTCCTATGTTAAGGTTCCTGATGACCCGCTTTGCACCGAAAAGAAGCGTATCATAATCTTGGGAGGCCGCTGCGAACGCCAGTCCTTGTTTACTCATCCATGCTGCCTGCGCCTCTCCTTCGGCAGGAGCTTGGATAAACTTTATACCCATGTATGTAAGCAGCTCTTTAGACGAATCTATTATGTAATCATCTATTCGTGAGAGTCTGCGCAGATACATTGCCTTTTCCTCTTCTGTACCTGCTTTTTCGACCATCATTCTTGCTTCTTCTTTTGCCCTTTCTCTTTCCTGTAGTGTTCCTTTCTTGAACCTAGGAGCCTTCCCATCAAAAACAAAAACAGGATTTACCCTGTTCTCCAGCAACGCTGCAGATCTGTAAAATATACCGTTGAGATGAGTAGTTACTCTCCCTTTCGAATCCGTAAGATATGAGCCGTCCGCGAGGCGTATCGTCGTAAGGAACTGAAATATCCAGTTGAATGCATCTATAGCTATGACTTTGCCGGATAGATCCTGCATCCTTATTGTTTTGCTTTCAAACAGACCTTTTAATTTTACTCCCATCTGGCCCCACAAACTAAAAATTTATATTTGAAATATTAAAGCGTTGTGACTGTAACTTTTCCTTCGTCAAACAGAAATGAATGTTCAAACTGCGCTACAATCCCGTTGTCCTTTTCCTTTAATACATTAAATTCGTTAAGTGCTCCCGTTGCCACGAGTCCTTTCAATTCGGTATCCGCCAGTCTGCCGAATTTTTGGATTATCCATCTTTTTGCAAATGGCAATTCGTGATATTCTCCCTCTATGAATCCTAATATTTCCCTACCAAGCTGACTTCTTACGTTTTTGCGGCCTAGAAAAGATAGTATCTGCACCTCAGAGCTGTCCACCACGTATCCTCCCCCTGTAGTCGCAAAAGGTTCGACTGCCACGACACCTTCTTTTCTTAAATAAGAATCGGAATAATTCCTTGAATTCGCTATAAACTCTCCTTCATGCAGACTATACCTCCCTACCCCATGCCCGCCAAGATTCACTATAGGGGAGAAACCTGCTTTTCTTATCGTGTCCTCTATTACAGAACTCAATTCTAACACAGCCAATCCAGGTTTTATTATTTTCATTACGGAGTCCAATGCAGATTTTACAGAGGTGACTAGGGGAATTTCTGCGCCACCGACCACAGCTGTTGCGGCTGTATCAGACAAATAACCGTCGACACTGGCCCCGACATCTATTTTTACGACATCTCCTTCTTTCAATTCTGTTTTATCTTCGAACTTCGGAGTGTAGTGCGCCGCTATCTGGTTTATTGAAATGTTTGGGGGAAATGAAGGCTTCGCACCGCTCTCGCGTATTATTTTTTCTATTGCCTCTGCGATATCCAGCACAAGTGTGCCAGGTTTACACATTGAAATTCCAAGCTCGCGTGCTTCTTTTCCTATTTTACCTGCTAATAGCCATTTATCCTTTTCTTCTTTTTCCATTCATTCTATAATGGCTTCTTCATCTATAAAACTTCTGACTTTGTCCAGAAAGCTCTTGCTCAATCCGTCGTTCTGTATCACGATAAAAACCAGCTTACTTTTTTTGCTCCTTGCAATTGAAGAGGTAAAATGTATGAACCTAAGTATTTCATTCTCCGAATTGTATATCAAAAAAGAGGTTATTGAGTCTATAACTACGAAAAGTGTCTCTGCGTTCTTCTTTAACATACTTTCTAGATTTATGCTGACTTCTGTTAGGTCGCCTGGCGATTTGATGAAAAGATTTTTGCTGTTCTCTTGATAATCATCTATAACGTTTGCAGTCACCGAATCTATTATAAAATAATCTGTTAAATTTGCTTTCTGTATTTTTTCCTCTATATTCTTTGCAGGCAGACTTGAGGTTACATATATTAGTTTATATCCTTTGTTCTTTACCCTTGATAATAGCTCCATTGCCATTTCATCCAGCTTGTATCTCTCCTTTACAAAGAGCATGCCTACTCCGTCGTCCGTCATCCTCTCTATAAAATCGCTTTTAATAACGTTTTCCATACGATAAACACGCATTATATTGACTATATTATAATATATGTAATGTTATTGAGTATTTAACTTTATAAAAAGCCTTGAAGGGAATTATCCTTCCCTCCGACTATATCCCTCTCTGAATACCCTATTATTTCCAGTATCTGCAAAACCGATGGTATGACCTGCTTGTCCACATAGTAATCTGGATCATATTTTATTCCAGTCTTCTTCGCAATCTCGTACAGAACCGCTTTGTCCGAAACCCTATCTTTCTCCTTTCCTTTTGATATTATATATTTTATAGTATCTCCGCTGGAAAACTTCATGCCGCTTTTTTCAACGGCAGAGATGTGTCGATTCGTCTGAGTATATGAAGAAGGGTCTTTCCTCAACCTAGTAAGAATAATAAGTTCCTCCAATTCTGCTTTGCCATCCTGTATTCTCTTTATTGTATCTTTTACAGTGGACATTGCACCATCTATATCTTTATCAACCAGTATTTTCTTTAGGACACTTTTCTGGAGGTTTTTTGCTATCACTGCCCAGTCTCTCCTGACAGACTGGAAACCTTTTATAGTCAAATTGCCGTTAAAATCTACCATAGCATATTTCTTCTTCGCGCCCATTCCTCCCTTAGAACTCACGAACAGTGCCCTAGTATAAAAATCCTGAAGCTCTAACTCCATCGGCTTTGGCAGATCCTTATTGATATTTGAAATAAATAGAGTTACTTTTTCCTTATCCGTCCCAAATTCGAAAAAAGCGGAGTCCGTATCAGCGTAAAGAACCTTGAAACCATTGCTCTCGGCGGATGAGATTACATTCTGAACGTACTTTCTACCAAGAGAAGTAATTGCTCCAGCGCAGTCAAAACAATACCACCTTGAATTATAGTAACCTAGATAGCCGTAGAAACCGTTTGCTATGAGTTTTAGAACTAAGACCCTTGCCTTCAGAGATTTATTGTCACCGTCTATCTTAAGCTTGTCCTTTGCCTCAAACCTTAGTTTTATTACCTCTTCCAATACTTCAGGAATCAATCCGACCCTGTCTTTCTTGGGAACAAATTCAGTTGCTCCGTCAGAAAACTTTATCGTCGACGGGCATATATTATGTGAGATTATTATACTTGGATAAAGGCTGCGAAAATCGACAACCGCGATGTTTTCATAGAGGCCCGCTGTCGGCTGAAAAACAAATGCCCCTGTGTTAATCCTTTTTATCCTATCATTCACCTGAAAATCCGATGGCCTGTTTGGGATGAACTCTCCGTTCAGGACAGACTTTCTCATTATAAGATGCTCCACAACGGACCCAGTAGTCATTCTTGATATATCTGAAAACGTCTGCCCAACTAGCTTATTTATTTCGGATAGCAGCGGTAGCAAAGTATCAAATATCTTTAAAGTTATATTGGAATCCTGAACGCAATACTCACATAGTTTTGCAGCGAGGTGTTTGTCCGTGAACACTTCATTCACTCTATCCCAGTCAAACTCTCCTTTTTCTTCCCCGATTAATTCGGCTGCTACTTCTCTTAGGGTCAGGACCTCTGTCTTAAGATTGTATACGGCATAGATGTTCCGTATAAAATTGAATATATCTATATGTGAAAGTCCGTTTATTTCCGCGATTTTTTTCTTTTCGCCCCTTATCTTCAGTTCAAAGCCATTGATGCGGAAGTTTACGCCGAGAATTTTTGCCCTTTCATATATGTAGGGCATGTCGAATGCATCTGAGTTATATCCAATTATAACATTAAAATTTTTGGATGAAATATACTCGGCCAGTTTCTTTATGAGATCTTTTTCATCACTTGCTCTTATTATATCGCTGCCATCGGTATCGAGCCAAGTTATGCACTTTTTCTCTTTCAAGCTCACAAGCGATACTGCGATTATAGGATCAACCTTGGAATTTGGGAAGGATTTTTTCGAATATGTTTCGATATCCAATGCCACTGCATTCATTGGCAAATCACCTGTGCCAAAGATGTTTATGCTTTTTATATAATCTCCTTCGCTTTCTACTCTAAGTATCGTATAGCTGCCTATACCTTTGTCTAAGAGGTATCTCTTATAGAACGGAATGTCGGCTTCGTATGTTTTGAAACTCATCTGCTTTATTTTTGGCACGTCTTCCGGCAGTTTAGTATTCACTTTTATTGCTTTGGTCTTTTTACCTAGGTTATATCTTTCAATCTCCTCAACAGACTCTATAAATGACAGGCCACTTGCCATCTTATTAAATCCTTCAACGTCTGCATCGACATAGCAATAAGGTTTGAAATTCTTGTCATAGAATATCCTACTCTCTAGTTTTTTATTTACACAGAAAAGCCGTATGACTGGTGCTCCATCTATCACGATATAATCTGCATCTATGAGAAAGTAGTCCTCAGGCATAGTTAATTATAGTTTCAAACATAAAAAAGCTTAACTTACTTTGTTGTCACTGCCTTGGCAAGATTTCTTGGATGGTCGGGGTCTATTCTCTTTGCAATAGAAACGTAATAAGCCAGCATTTGCGATATTATGGCCTGTGGAACGAAACTGAATATCCCGGCCGGTTGAGACCTAATAAACACATCAAATACCTCCAGGTTTTCATCAGATATCCCTATTATCTTGCCGTTCCTGGCCTTTATTTCCTTTAAGTTATTTATTTCAAGATCTTTGAACCTATTCGAAACCAGTGCGATTGAATATATCCCTTTCGAAATCAAAGCAAGAGGCCCGTGCTTAAACGTTGCAGAGTCTATCGCTTCTGAATGTATATAGGTTATCTCCTTCATTTTTAACGCGGATTCCAGCGCAGAGACATAGTCATTACCCCTACCGAGGAAGAAAAGCGTCTTCTCTTTTTTTATTTTGGCTGCAGAGTCCTTGATAATTTTGTAAACTGAAGGTACATAAACGTTGTAAAGATTTATATCGAGAAGTTTAAGATCGTTGACTACTTCCGTTTCCTGTCCGACTGAAAACATAGCAAGCAGAAACGCCATTATTGCCGACATCGTGAATGTTTTCGTTGCTACCACGCTCTTTTCGTGACCAGCATTGACATTTATAAAGTAGTCTACGGAATTCGCAAGCGTAGATCCCTCTGTGTTTATTATCCCTATCTTTTTGTTGCCTTTGATAAGCGGAAGTGATTCTATTATATCCATCGTTTCTCCACTCTGAGATACCAATATGAACACGTCATCTTTGGTAATGAGCTTGGCATAATTATACATATCTTGTGGTTGAATCGCCGTCGCATCTCTCCCGAAATCTCTCATTAAATTTGCCGTGATTAGCGCAACGTGAAACGAACTGCCAGACCCTACAATATAAACTTTCTTTGCCGTTGAAAGTAGGTAAGCTGGGTCCTTAAGATATGATAAATCTGAGGACGAAAGACTTGATATTAGATCCTTCTGCTCCATTATTTCCTTCAACATAAAATGCTTGTAATCGCCTTTATCAATGTCATTGTATGAGAATTTTACCTCCCTAGTTTTATGCTTTCCAGGGTTAAGGGTTTTTAGTATTTTGAAACCAGTTTTGTTTACGGATATCACATCGCCGTCGAAAAGGTATACGACCTTGTTAGTATGTTTGAGAAATGAAGGCACGTCACTTGACACAAATGTCCCGTTTTTCTTGATTCCAAGGACAAGCGGTGACCCGTTTTTGACTGCCAGTATATTGTTATTATCAGAATGTATAGCTATGAATGAAGAGAATCCCTTTGTTTTTCCAGCGGTTGAAACTACTGCATCTTCGAAACTTTTCCCATTTGCCATCTCATCTTCTATCATGTGAGGCAATACCTCAGTATCTGTTTCCGAAACGAATGAATGCGAATTAAGAGTATCCCTTAGCTCCTTGAAGTTTTCTATTATCCCGTTGTGCGCAACGGCTATCTTTCCGCTGCAGTCTACCAATGGATGCGCGTTCTCACTAGTCACACCTCCGTTGGTTGCCCACCGAGTATGTGCTATACTTGTCTCAGCAATCTGACTGGAGATATTCTGATCAGATACCACTTTATTTATCCTACCGGCACCTTTCATTATCTTTATATTATTCCCGTTCTTCAATGCACAGCCGAAGCTATCATAGCCCCTATATTCAAGGTTTTTTATCCCCTCAAGAACAAAGGGCACAGAATTCTCCTCGCCAGTGTAACCTATAATCCCACACATAAAATCAGTATAAACTCTTGTAAGACTGAAACTTATATTTAAAGCTTTTATGCGAATTCGGCTTCTGCTGCCAGTTATATCGAGTCTGTAGCGAATTAGAGTTGGTAGAGGAATAAAGCGTTAAAAAAAGTTTTGTAGAACGCACAAAGAATGTTTGCTGGACTTAGGATGTCTATTTGATATAACCTAAAAAGAACGTATATGGTTAAAGGTGCTGCCACTCCCCTTCCCAAGAATAGTTAAATACTTAAATTAGCGTAATCAATATAATTGTCTATGAAAAGCTACATTCTAAAGAGTGATAACGATGAGTACTTTGTAAACGATACAAAAATCATTGATAGTATATCTAATATCAAACAGATAGCCGATGAAAATGCGGTTAATATGATGAAAAAGCTCTCGAAAAAGCAATATAAACTTGACGCTATTGCAAAGGAGCTGAAAATGGATAAGAAAACCGCCGCTTCATATGCTGCTAAACTTGAGAAAGCAGGACTTATAGAAGTTGCACAGTGGAAAGATAGTAAACTACTGAAGGCGAATTATAATTCCTTTTCCTATGAGATAAACCAGAATAAGATAAAATTTGATCCAAGAACAAGGAATAAAGACAGTCAGTATGCACTGAATTTCTTTGATAAATTCATAAATAATGGAAAGTTTAACGGGTATATATGTGTCGGTGCATCCGATCCACACGGTGAGTATAAGTCGGTCGCAAAGGATTCCCATTACACCGCATATCTAGGGATGTTTATGGGACAGTTCATAGACCTGCCAGGCTCAATGCCGGTAATATTAGACACAGACGTGATATCCAAGAACCTGTTCAAGAAGAATCTCATAGTAATAGGCGGACCTGTTACTAACCTAGTAACAAGAGACATAAACAATTTCCTTCCGATAAAATTCATAAAAGAGGAAGGATGGGGCCTGAAAGACAAGAGTGGTATACACATAAGAGACTATGAAGGCACGATAGAAAAGATAAAAAATCCATTCGACAAGGAAAAGGATATAATACTTATAGCAGGAGTCAGAAATGTAGGGACATTATCGGCCATGCTCGCGGCAACTAAGTTTTCAAATCTGACTTTCAAAGGATACAGCAATGAAATCCCTTGGAGCAGAATGATAAGAGGCTATGACATCGACGGAGACGGCGAGATAGACTCTATAGAAACGGTCAAATGAGCAGGTATTTCACCGCAATAGATATCCCTGAAACCGTCAAAAAAG
>JAJZNK010000028.1 GCA_021811735.1 Nanobdellota archaeon
AGCCTGAAAAATTTGGACAGGTTCTTTTCTTCTTCGTGATCCCAGAAACACTTTGGATAATTGGTTTCGTACTGGGATTGATATTGCTGTTACAGATACTGTGAGGCATATTAACATATGAGTCTTGAGAAAATAGCTGAACACATAGAGAAAGAAACAGATATAAAGATAAAGAAAACGATACTCGAAGCTCAGATGAAGGCAAACTCTACTGCAAAGGAAAATAATGAAAAGGTAGAGAAAATAATAAAGGAAGCCGATGAGAAAGCATCAATTCTCGCTGAAGAAAAAAGGAATGTAGAAAGAGCAAAGACCAACGTCGAGAAGACTAAGATACTAAAAAACGCAGTAAGTGATGCCTTTAAAAAAAGTATAGATAATCTCTATAAATCGGAAGATAAATTTAGCAAAAGTGGAGATTATGAACGACTGGTCACCATGCTTATAAAAGAAGCAAAAAAAGGACTTGGTGATGACGCAGTAATCTATATGAATAAAGAGGATTATGAAAAATTTAGCAAAAAAGAAAAAAACGTAAAGCCTTACAAAAAAAGAATATTCGGTATATATGCGGAATCTAGGGACGGAAAGCTATCGATTGACCTTTCAGTAAATAAGATAATACAAAGACTAGAAGAGAAAATAGCAGCAAAACTTTTAAGTAGGCTGGAGAAATGAATGGATTCTACATATGCCGGTGCTTACGGTCACGTAAAAGCATTGTATCTTGATCTTTTAAAAAGGGATGAAATTGAAAGGATAAAGGAAAGCAAAAAAGATGAGTTTATATCTGTGCTATCTTCAACGTCGTATAAGAATGAGATAGATGCTGTTTATAATCAGTTCAAAGAACCAGATGTGGTGGACATCGCAGTAAACACTCATTTTATAAGAAACTGCAACAATATGCTAACTCTATTGCCCAGCATGGGAAAAGGAATTATAAAGAGCTACCTTTCGAAAATAGATATACAGAACATAAAGTTGATACTTGCTGCAAAACTCATAGGAAAAAACATTGAACTTACGGAAAACATGCTAACGATAGGCAGAGGTTTTCCCGCAGGTATCTCAGGCCCGCTCATAAGCAAAGAAGAATACAGAAATATAATAGAACAGAAAGATATAGTGGAGGTTATAAATTATCTTACAAGATACCCTTATGGGAGAGTACTCCTCCCTTTTTCCGTATCTGCAGAGCTCAGCAGAGACGTGTCTGGGATGTCACTTGCCCTGGATATTGAGTACTACAATAATTTACTGGGAAACTTCAAATTTTATAATGGTAATGAAGGGCCGGTACTAAGATTCATACAATCGCTCATAGACCTAAGAAATATCATGACCGTAATAAAGGAGATAGAACTGAATAAACCCTCCAAAGAGCTACTTATACGTGGAGGAACAATTCCTATTGAAAAATTATCTGACATGTCAAAAATGAAAATTGAGGATTTTATAAAGGATTTACCATACGACTTGGAGGAAGCTAACAAATTATACAAAGAAGATGGATTGATAGCAAATTTTGAAGTCGAATTGAAAAGAATTATCCATAACAAGTACCTACCAACATTCAGGGCCAACTCATTGTCTGTTGCCGCCGCCATGTCATTTATCATAAGTGCCGAGATAGAAAAAGATACGATAAGATTAAATTGGTTCAAAAAATACTACGATATAGAACGGAGAATAATAGATATAGGATATGGAATTTAGAAAGATGGTGTTTGTAGGAGAGAGACAGGACGCGTTGGGATTACGCTTAGCAGGTATAGACAAAGCGTTCTCTGTGTATGGAAAAGAGGCGCTGAATGAGGTTATGAAATTAATAAAAAGCAAAGAATACAATCTTATAATAGCTGAAGAAAGCATTAAAGACTATGCGGATCAAAACGAGGTCAACATGATAAATACCAGTATAGATCCGCTTGTGTTGCTTATACCTTCTGAAGAAGTCGCGGAAGCTGGCGAATCTTTAGAGAGTCTTGCAAAAAGAGTATTAGGGGTGGACATAACAAAATTAAAATAAAATGGAAGGAAAAGTAATAGGGATTTCCGGTTCGGTTGTAATTGTAGCTGGCCTTGAAGATCCTAAGATGAATAATATTGTTTTCGTAGGAGACAAAAACCTGGTTGGAGAAATAGTAAAAATAGAGGGACATAATGCAATAATCCAAGTTTACGAGGATACTAGCGGTCTAAAAGTTGGAGAAAAAGCTACCGACAGTAGGGAACCTCTTTCAGTTGAGCTTGGTCCTGGACTGATAGGATCTATATTCGACGGTATACAGAGGCCTCTCGATAAGATACTCAACAAAGAGGGAACGTTCATGGGAAGCGGCATAAAGGTTGATTCCATTGATAGGGAGAGAAAATGGCACTTCAAACCAAAGGTTGAGGCCGGAAAGGAAGTCTTCCCTGGAGAGGAACTAGGAGAGGTAAAAGAGACGTCACTTATAAAACATAAAGTTCTAGTCCCCGCAAATAAAAAAGGCGTAATAAAAAGTATAGTTGATGAGGGCGAATATACTGTTGAAGATGTTATCGCAGTTCTAGAGCACGAAAACAAGAAAGAAGAAATAAAACTTATGACGAAATGGCCCGTAAGAATGCCAAGGCCCGTAAAGGAAAAGCTGGCCCCTAATATACCGCTGCTTACAGGACAGAGAGTAATAGATACGATGTTTCCAGTCGCGATGGGTGGAACTTCAGCGGTCCCAGGACCTTTCGGTTCGGGAAAGTGTGTAGCTGGAGATACTCCGATATTGTTTGAAAATGGTAGCATAATGAGCATTGAAGAAGTCTATTCCGAAAGTATCAAAGAAGGCAATATACTTTTAAAGGACGGGAATGAGACAGTAGTAAGATTAAAAACCCCCTTGAAACTACTCTCCTTTTATGATAATAAGATAAAGAAAAGCGAATCTAAATTAATATACAAAGGTAAGAGCGACTCCTTAGTGAAAATTAAAACAAGAAGTGGAAAGGAAGTCAAGGTAACTCCAACTCACAAACTGTTCAAATTTGAAAATAGCGGTATAGTTGAAAAATCTTCTTCGACACTAAAAAAGGGAGATTACATAGCATCGATAAGGAAATTCGACGTAGATTCGGATTGTAAAAAAATAGATTATTACTCAATACTTTCGGATGCAAGAACAAAAGACAGCAGCATACTAATGGACATTAAAAAAATAATAAAAACCGACAGTAAAAAAGCGAAAAATTCCAATCTCAAAGAAATTACTCTAAACTCGATAACACGAAACAACAAAAATCCAGCACTGAAATTGGAGTGGATAAGTGCGATCTGCACCACATTTGGAGTTGATAAGCCTAAAATAAAATCTGCAATCGGAGATAGGGCCGGCATAGCTGTCAGTCTTCCAGAAAAAGTTTCCCCCGAGTTTGCAGAATTTATAGGATATTATGTATCAGAAGGATATATAAGGGAGGGAGAAACCATTGTTTTCACAAATTCCGATGAAAAACTTAGAAATAGATATACCAAGCTAGCTAAAAATTTATTTAATGTTGAATGTAAAATAGAAAATTATAAAAACAAAACAACAAATGTAATAATAAGCAGCACGATTCTGGCAAAGATCATTAAACGACTCATAAACTCCACAAACGCATCAGACAAATACATCCCACACTATATAATAAATTCAAATGATGAAGTTATAGCAGGATTTATCCGAGGATATTACCTTGGAGACGGAAGCTGTTACAAAGGAGATGTTGAATTTTCTACTGCTAGCAAAAAACTGCAGCTACAGCTTTCTTATCTTCTCACTAGACTAGGTATACTTCACTCACTACGGACTGGAAAGACATCTAAAAAGGACAGAAATAGAGTATTTATAAGAAATATAAAAGAACTTGAAAGAGTGTACAACGCACTAACTTTAAACTTTAATGAAAAGTTCGAAAAGATTGAGAGAATACATACCTATATAACATCAAAGAAAACAAGCTATACTTCCTATGATATATTACCGATGGAAAGCTCGGAGATAGAAACTCTTTATAATAAATTCGGTAGATACAGTGAGCTAAGACAAAAAGGTATTGAGATAAATAATTACACAAAGGCAGGTGAGCATTTGAGTGTAAGCTCATTCAGAAAACTTCTTGAAACTGTATCTAATGCTGGAATAAATACCGCAACTCTACAAAAAATGAACACTATAGAAGAAATTACAAAATATATTTACTTCGATAGAGTGGACGAAGTAGAAGAAATCTCTGGACCATTTGATGTATATGATGTTACTACCCCAGAATTCGGAAGCAATTTCGTAGGTGGAAACGGTGCACTTCTACTTCACAACACGGTAATTCAGCACCAGCTTGCAAAGTGGTCGGATGCTGATGTAATAGTGTACGTTGGGTGCGGTGAACGCGGAAATGAAATGACAGAGATATTGGCAACTTTCCCAGAATTAAAAGACCCAAAAAGCGGCAAGCCATTAATGGACCGAACGATTCTGATAGCAAACACATCGAACATGCCTGTAGCTGCAAGAGAAGCAAGCATTTACACAGGGATAACACTTGCAGAATATTACAGAGACATGGGTTACAGTGTAGCCGTAATGGCAGACAGTACATCTAGATGGGCCGAAGCCCTGAGGGAACTATCAGGTAGACTTGAGGAGATGCCTGGTGAGGAAGGTTATCCTGCGTACCTTGGAAGGAGAGTCGGTGAATTTTATGAGAGAGCAGGAAGAGCCAAACTACTGAGTGGAAAAATAGGCGCTACAACGCTTATAGGTGCGGTTTCGCCACCTGGTGGTGACATATCCGAACCGGTTTCCCAGAATACATTGAGAGTTACAAGAGTCTTCTGGGCCCTGGATGCTTCTTTGGCAAATGCAAGGCATTTCCCATCGATAAACTGGCTGAACAGCTATTCACTTTATAAGGACGAACTGGACGGATGGTACAGAAAGAACATAGCTGAAGACTGGCCAGAACTAAGGGACAAGGCACTTGCAACGCTACAGAAAGAGGCGGATATAAACGAGATAGTGCAGCTTGTAGGATATGATGCGCTCCCAGAATCGGACAAACTTATATTAGATGTGGCGAGGATGCTACGTGAGGATTACCTTCAGCAAAATGCATTCGATGATGTTGATACATATGCTTCAGTAAAAAAACAGTACAAAATGCTAAAGCTCATAAATAAGGTATTCGACTACGAAAAAGAAGCACTGGAAAGGAATGTAACGATACAGAAGATACAGGAAATTCCAATAAAACCAAAGATTTCCAGGTTAAGATACATAAGGGAAGAAGAAATTGACAGCAAGATAAACGAAATAGACAAAGATCTGGAAGAAATAAAAAAGCTTAGCGGGGAAAAATAAAATGGAAGAAGTTGAATACAAGACTATTGAAAAAGTAACGAACGTACTGCTTTTTGTAAAGGCGGTAAAAAATGCCGGCTATAACGAACAAGTTGAGATAGAACTTGATAACGGAAAGAAAGTAAGTGGACAAGTTTTGGCCACGAATGAGGAAGTTACTATAGTGCAGGTGTTCGGAGAGACCACTGGTATGAATACACAAGATACTAAAGTAAGATTCAAAGGCACTACCTTCAAAATGCCAGTAAGTTCCGATATTGTAGGGAGAGTGTTTGATGGATTGGGAAGACCTAGAGATGGTGGAATACCAATATTCAGCGAAGAAAAAATGGATATAAACGGAAGCCCAATCAATCCGTATGCAAGGGAGGAACCTTCTGAATTTGTACAGACTGGAATATCTTCAATAGACTGTATGAACACGTTAGTAAGAGGGCAAAAACTACCAATATTTTCTGGATCTGGCCTGGCTCACAACAAACTTGCTGCACAAGTGGTGAAACAGGCAAAAATACTTGCTGAAAAAGAGGGATTCTATGTTGTTTTCGGAGGAATAGGGATAAACAGTGAGGATGCAAACTTCTTTATAGACGAATTCCAGAACAGTGGTGCACTGGAGAGATCAGTCATATTCCTGAATCTTGCCGCTGAACCATCTATGGAGAGAGTGATTCTTCCAAGACTTGCATTAACTGCTGCAGAATACCTTGCATATGAAAAGGGTGCACATGTAATGGTAATACTTACAGACATGACGAACTATGCTGAAGCATTGCGTGAAATCTCCGCTGCTAGGGATGAGGTTCCTGGAAGGAGAGGCTACCCAGGATACATGTATACAGACTTGGCAAGTATCTTTGAAAGAGCAGGAAAGGTCAAGGGTAAGAAGGGTTCTGTTACTCAACTTCCAATACTGACAATGCCAAGCGATGACATAACACACCCTATTCCAGACCTGACAGGTTACATTACTGAAGGTCAAATAGTTTTGAGTAGGTCCCTTGACAAAAGCGGGATATACCCTGGTGTAGATGTATTGTTATCACTATCAAGACTGATGGGCCAAGGTATAGGAAAGGGATCCACTAGAGAAGACCATAGAAATGTGTCGGACCAGTTATACGCGGCGTACGCGAGAGGAAAAGAACTAAGAAGCCTGACTGAAATTGTTGGAGAGGATGCACTCAGCGTAACTGACAAGCAGTACTTACATTTTGCAGATGAATTTGAAAACCAATTCATAAAACAGGATTTCAACGAAGATAGGAGCATAGAAGAGACATTGAACCTAGGGTGGAAACTACTTAGCATGATGGACAAGGGAGAGATGAAAAGAATTAAACCAGAATTTATAGAGAAATACGGAAAATGGAAACAATAAGAGTAACTAGAAGAGAACTGATAGCTACAAAGAAAAGGATAAAAACCGCAGACAGAGGACTCCAACTGTTGAAGATGAAGAGGTCCTCTCTTATCCTTGAATTTTTTGAACTCGCAAAACAGGTTCGCGACATGAAAACGGACCTTAAAGGCCTGCAATCGAAATGCAGGGAAAGTATAGAGATAGCTGATGCATTGAGTGGAAGGATAACTATAGAAAGAGTTGCACAAGAACAAAGTGAAAAGATGGCCAGCCTCAAGGCAAGGAACGTCATGGGGTTAGTGATACCAAACATAAATATTAACGAGAATATTGATATCCTCAGCAAAAACGACAGTATAACTGTACCTACTCCAGTTTATGACGCAAAAAACCTTTATTCTCAATTTCTTTCCATGCTTATAGAGATAGCAGAAAAGGAAACTGCCATGCGCAAACTTTTGAATGAAGTGTATAAATTAAACAGAAGGACAAATTCTATTGAAAATGTTATAATCCCTAGGTGGGGAATGAAAATAAAATACATAAAACAGAGCCTTGATGATATGGAGAGAGACCGTTTGGTTTCGATAAAATTCATCAAAAAATTACATACTCAACATGGAACCAATTGAAACACTGCAAAGGATAAAAGACCTGGAAGAGCTTTCTGAAAAAAAGCTGAAACAGGCAGAAGAGAAGGCTGCTGAGTTGACTAAAGAAAGCGACAAAAAAGGACAAGAAAAGCTTAACAATGCCAAAAAAGAGGCGAAAGAACTTCTAAACAGCCGTGTAGAGACTGTAGAAAAAAATGCTTTGAATGATAGGGAAAAGGAAATAGAAACGGCAAAAAAGAAGGCCGAAAAGATAAAACCACTCGAAAACGACGAGATGCTTGAGATATTTAACGAAGTCCTTAAGGAGGAATTTGGTTTGTGATGTTCCTACCAAGCAAAATCGAGAAGATAAGAATTTTAATCCCGAAGAAATACTATGATAACACAATAACACTTCTCGGGGAGTTAGGTTTCCTTCAGATTGAAACACTTGAAGCGGACAGCAAGAAGATGCTCGCAGATTATAAGGAACTGGATTATGACAGGATAAACAAGTATTATCAAAGAATAAAAAGCTTAGAAGGAAACTTAATAAGCCAAAAAACAAGAAACATAAAACTAAAAGACCTGAGGCAGGTTTTTCATGAAGCTGATAAGATAAAAATATACGATGAAGTGAATACTCTCAAAAAAGAGGAGGACCTAATTAACGCAAAGATCAATGATGACCTGTCTGTATTAAAAATAGTCCATAAAATAGACGATTTCAAGAAAGACCTGAAGATACTCAATGGAAACCGTATCGAGTCTTTTATTATGACTAAGAAAAAGGATAATCCTCTAATTAAGTCGGTTAAAGATAATGTTGAATGCGAATGCATAGAACTCGAGAAAGCATTCATAATAACGATAGAGAAGCACAATAGAGAGAAGATTGCAAATCTGGCGAATAAACTAGAAGTAGGTCTAATCAAGGTTCCAGAGTTAAACGGGACTGTACACGAACTAGAAGAAACAAAGAACAGAAAAATGCATGAGGAAAAGGAAAAACTTGCGGATTTAAATAAAAAAATTGAAAAGCTATCTAAAAAATACTACGGAATCGTTGCAGTATTAAAGGAATATCTTGATGTAGAGATAAAGAAGGCCAGCGTGATACCAAAGGTTGGCTCTACTCATTACACCGCCGTTATAGAAGGATGGATAGAAAAGAAGAAAATAAAAACGATAACTGAAGAGCTTGATAAAATCAGCGAAGGGCATTACATACTTGAAAACATAAAAACTAATGAGGAGCCACCAACAAAAATGGAGAATCCTGTTTCATTTAAGCTATATGAATTTTTCATAAAATTTTATTCTATTCCAAAGAGCAGCGAGATAGATCCTACAATATTCTTCGGGATAGCCTTCCCAATATTCTTCGGGCTTATGGTCGGAGATGCCGGCTACGGTGCTACATTTCTTATCCTGAGCATATGGCTTGTGCATAGGATAAAGAATCCTCCAAAGAAAAGCCATATCCCAAGAAAACTTGCGAAATTTGTTAAGACAATAATAAGTAAAAACAGTCTTGTCATGATAATGAAAGCAATAATGCCTGGTTCGGTAATAGCGGTGGGTTTAGGCGTGATATTCAACGAATATTTTGGATTTGCACTACCTTATACCCCTCTTTTCGATGTAACAAAAAGAGTATCAACACTTCTTTTGATATCGGGGTGGATAGGAGTAGCAATGGTTTCATTTGGATTTATACTAGGAGCGCTGAATGCAGTTTATAACAAAAAAATTAAAAAGGCAATAGGAAGGATAGGCTGGTTACTCGTTGCATGGGGAATTGTGATAGTTGGATTGGCAGTACTGCACAAAGAAAGCATTGGATTGTCAAATCTAGAAGCTGTTGTGAGTTATGTCGCAATTGTTCTGGGAATAATACTCGTGTTAAGATCAGAAGGAACTCAATCTCTAATGGAGATCCCTTCTGTAATAAGCCACATACTTTCATACACTAGGCTTGTTGGTATATTGCTTGCATCAGTCATACTAGCACAGGTAATAAACCTTATATTCGTTTCTAGCTTACACGGTTCCATACCTATCATAATAGCCGGTTGTGTCGTGCTTGTATTTGGACAGCTTTTCAATATAGTAATAGCACTGTTTGAAGGGGGGATACAGGGGGCAAGGCTTATTTATGTTGAGTTTTTCTCCAAGTTCTTCGAAGGAAACGGGAATATTTTCAAGCCGTTCAAGATAGAGAGAAAAAGCACTGGAAATGTATACGTTAAAAATAAAGAACTGTGATTAATAATTCTCCCGGCTAGTGTTCCAGATTACATTAAAATACTTTCTAAAGTTATCGGTGATGCCTTTCCTTTCTATTAGTATGGAAACTGGTGTGTTTCCCCAGAGGAGTATAGCAGTCTTGTTACCGTAAATATTTATAGTGAGGTTCATATCGTGAAGTTCTTTCGAGAGTCTGACCGAGGTTAACGGTTGATTCTTATAATATTCGATCCATTCTGCTTCTTCCTTCGGTGCTACTATCTTTTTAGTTATCTTCATCCTCACTCTCCTCTTGTCCCAATCTCGTATGAAAGTGCCAAGTCCGCTATGCGTGACCGATACACCCATAACAAGTTGCTCATCCCCTTTTTTTAAGGTTCTTAATATGTCATTGAAGACTCTCTTAACGCCTACCTTACTGTCTAATACGAATACGTCCTGCTGCTGTCCAGATAACTTAACCAGAGCATTTAGTGTTGGAATCGCCTCTTCAACAGCCCTTTTCCTTTCGTCTACTATATCAATGAGGTGCGCTGGATCAATAGCGGTAAAAATCTTTTTCTTCCCCTTGTCTGTGTACCCTATTAATCCTTTGGTTATAAGGCTGTTTATCCCATTGTATACAACGGAGCTTTGTAGAGCCGATTCGAGTATTATGCTTCCTGCACGGGAACTACCTAATTTCAGTAACGCTATATATATCTTGGCTTCTGCTATAGTTAATCCTGTATTCTTCAAAACATCATATATTTCCATACTCTCTATTTTAGGAGAGTCTAATATAAATACCAATCCTGCCGAGTATATACATGTCAAATAAAAAAAATTGCTCACCAGTTATATGAAAAAGCACGTATCTGGATTAGAGATAATGCTACCTGACGATTTAATGTATACGAAAATAAACAGGCTTGCCGAAATAATTCTATCAAGTAGCATACGGAAGGATATAAGAGAGTGTGCCTATCCAGACGATGATTCTTATTATCTATACGTAAGCCTGCCAAAACTAGACTTTGAAGAATTTTACAAAGAGTTTGAGTTTGACAGGTATGATATTATGTACCAAATAGGCCAATCATGCTCCTATTCGACCTCAAGGAACGATTTTATGAAAACCTTTAAGAAAAGATATATCGAAGCCTTGTCGGAACACCATAAACTAATGGCTGCCCTCGTGTCGGCTGTAAGATCAAAGCTCATGAACGAGGAGCATGGGGATGAAATTGATGCCATAACAATAAAGAAAAAGGGATATAGCGATCAAAATAACCTATTGATAACCGAAACTAACAGCTACGAATGTAGTGAGTATAATATGGAGTTCACGCTCTTTGGATATGGTGTTGCAGAAGTTCTATCTAGGAAATATAAAAAATAGTTTTTATGCAGATTTATTTTTTATGCTTATGTACTTGTCTCTTCCCATAATAGCACCTTTTAGCAGAATCGGCTTGAACCCGACATCGTTCAATAACCCCAAGAATTCGGATCCTTCTGTAAGCTTAAGTTCACTCTTGTCTGGGACATATATAACTCCCTTGCCCTTCTTGGCTATAAGGTAATGCTCGTCAAGGATCGACATTTCTCCGCAGATATCAGAGTAGCTGATCCGCGCTATCTTAAGATTATCCCCATTATACTCCGCATATGCACCGAGCCCACCATCTAGTGCGCCTTATCAAACCATGCACCTATGATACAGTCCCACACCCAACATTAGAAGAGACAGTCCCGTATTTTTTTGTATTTCGACACTAGGCCTATGATACCCTCCGCTTCCTTCTTGTAATCCTTGAATGAGTATATTACGTCGTAGTATCTTGTCAATTTCCCGCATGTAGTTCATCCATACTTCTAATAATAGGGCGTTAACTTAAAAGTATTTTATAATTTATGAATTAAATAAAATCTTTATTATCTAGACAAGTAAATAACTATATGCTTGAGTGGTTACCGAAAAATGGAAGGCTATTATTTTTAGCCAAGACATTGAGAGTGTTCGGCTTCGGATTTCTTAGTATAATACTTCCGTTATATATGCTGCGGCTGGGCTATCCTGCACTTGTGATTGGAGCAGTACTTTCTTCTGCAGTTATCGGCAGTGTGATTTTCAATCTGTTAGTAAGCAAATTCTCGGACTCTTTTGGAAGGAAAAAATCGCTGATGATGCTATCAGTACTTATGGGAGTATCTACTGCATTGATGATAGCTAATCTTGGCACTGCTCTTTTCATAGTCGCCGCGCTTATAGGTTCCGTGAGTGTTACCGGAAGCGAGACTGGTCCGTTCTTGGCAATAGAACAATCCTCCATAACAACGCAGGTAAGCGACAAAAACAGGACTAAAGCATACAGTATATATAACTTCTTAGGATACTCAGCAGCGGCAGTTGGCGCACTTTTCAGTGCAGTACCTACTCTATTTAATAACGTCATATCTGGGTACCATGTGGTGCTTTATAGTTATTTGGTCATCTCAATCTTGCTCATCCTGATCTATATACCTCTTAGCGGTACGATAGAGTCACAGAAAAGAAAATCAAGAGTAAAGATATCAAAAGAAACAAGAAAGATAATAATAAAATTGGCGGCATTATTCTCAATAGACGCATTCGGCGGAGGATTCATACTACAGAGCTTACTTGCCTTATGGTTTAATTCTAGATATGGCTTGAATCTAGATTATCTTGCTGTCCTTTTTCTCGTTACAAATTCGATAACGGCTGTTTCCATCCTACTTGCACCGTTGGTAGCAAAAAGAATAGGACTTCTGAAAACTATGGTAGTCACACATATTATATCGAACTGCGCATTGATAACAATCCCGCTTGCCCCCTCACTCTTTTATGCAATAACCTTTCTTTTGATTAGACAGAGCCTTTCGCAGATGGATGTCCCGGCCAGACAGTCATATACAATGGCCATTGTCAAACCTAATGAGAGGACCGCTACGGCAGGGATAACAAATACTCCTAGGAGCGTGGCACAGAGTATAAGTCCTATACTCTCAAGTTATTTCATAGGCACTTTTCAGTACGCGCTACCGTTCTTTTTTTCCGGTTCTATAAAGATATTTTATGATGTGCTTATTTTCCTTAGCTTTAGAAAAATAAAACCGCCCGAAGAAAAAAGGAAATAAAAACTAGGGATAAATTCGCTGTAATCCTCCTTCATTTTCTACTGCATAATTTTCAGCTTGATATTATATAATTTAAAGTTTATTTATCATTGCTGGATATTCTCTTTATGAAGAATAATGTTACGGTAGTAGCTGCGAGAAAATCTGATCGACATGAAATTGCTAGGCTATTTAAACAGCTTTACAGTGGAAAAGGAGAGGATGAAGCCCCTTACTACTCTTACTTTGACGATGTTGATCCAACGTACGTAAAATTTGATCACAAACTGTTCATTGCCAAAGAGGGCAATAAAACTATAGGATTCTGCTGGGCAATGTATTATGAGCATGTAAAAAAGAAAGGTATTACCATGATAGAGGAAATGATTGTAGACAAAAAATATAGGGGAAAAGGAGTAGGTTCCAGTCTAATCCGTGAAGTTGTAAAATACTCCAAAAAGATAGGTTCATTGGCAATATTCGTAACTGCAGGAGGAAAGAAAGCGGGTAAATTTTATGAAAAGGCTGGTTTCGAGCAACTTTCCAATTACTACGTTAAACCACTGTAAATACTGATTTTGGAGCGTATAAGTAACGGATTAAAGTTCGAGTGTTCGGAAAAATTATTTAAGAAATTTAAGATTTTATAAGTAGTATTTACCGCTGTATGCATAGCGGACTCGGCGGCAAAAGCGACAGAGGACATCGAACTAGCAACGTAGCGACTAGATTTAGATAGTATTAACTTAGGAAAATCGGTTAAATTTATATACTGCTAATTTTTTAATGTATAATCTTAAATTTATATCGAAAACCGATATCTAATGCAGAGAAATTATGAACTCCACAAAGCCACTTAAAAATAATGCAACGTCCTCTGAAAAGGAAAATTCTAGCAGCTATAATATAAAATATGCCCATAAGGCACTGATACTCCTTGCACTGCTTGCGGTTCTTGTCATGTATATAGACATAATGTTAACACCATCTCTCCCAGCCATAAGTAAACAGTACAATGTCAACAGTGCACAGGCTGCTCTTATAATCTCACTCTATCTAGTATTTGGTACTGCTATAATGCCGATAATAGGAAAAATCGGAGATATTTACGGAAAGAAAAGGACATTGATGTATGTATTGATTGCATATTTAGTAATGGTCTCGATAACATCTTTCATGTCTAGATTTGATATAATACTTATCTCAAGAACTTTTCAGGGCATAGGTCTAAGCATGTTCCCTCTAGCATTCAGTTTAATCAGAGAGGAATTTCCAAAAGAAATGGTACCGAGAGCACAAGGCTTAATAGCAGGGATGTTCGGCGGCGGTACCGCCCTAGGACTGCCTCTGGGTGCTTATATCTCTAACTCATATGGTTGGCAGGCAAATTATCATGTGGTTTTGCCTTTCTTAATAGTCCTAACAATACTTATATTCATAGTAATAAGGGAATCCAGATACAAACAGGCATCGGTAAAGCTGGACTATATTGGCGCCGCATGGCTTGGGATATCCCTGGCTATGATAGTTCTCGGTCTGTCACAGGGCGCAACATGGGGATGGACCTCAATAAAAGTTCTGGCGCTGACACTTATAGGAGGGCTATCCCTTATACTATTGTTAATATTTGAGAAGAGAAGCAGCCACCCGCTTCTAGACTTTAAGATGCTATCAAAACGCAACATAATGATAGCTAATATATCTATCCTTATACTGAGTATGTCTATGTTCCTAGCATTCCAGACAATAGCGTACAGGATGGAGGAGCCGTTGCCGAGTGGTTTCGGATTTGATATACTTACGACAGGACTGTATCTGCTACCGATGGCAGTAACTATGATGATTCTAGCTTATCCCGTTGGTATCCTAGTGTCAAAATACGGAGTAAAGAAATTTCTAATCGGAGGGGCATTGATAGGGGCAGTCGGCTTTTTACTGCTATCCACTGCGTCAAGCGCGGCGCAGATAGCTGAGTACATAGTAATAGCAGCCGTAGGCCTTGCAATCTTAATGATTTCTCTTCAGAACCTTCTGGTTCTAACCGCCGATCCGCACGAGATGGGACTAGCCACATCGATGAACACGACTTTTAGAAACCTTGGAAGCAGTCTCGGTGCACCTATAGCAGGGTCTTTCATATCTACATACACAGTGCTTTATACTGTCGGATCGAAATCATTTTCATTGCCAGCAGGTTCCGCATACACATATCCGTTCTACGTAGCCTCGGCTGGATTTATAGTCGCATTCTTCCTAGTCATATTTGCAAGAGAAGTTATAAATAAAAAAACGGCTTAATACAAGTATACTACAAACAAATCAGCTGTATTTTTTGATCTTGTCGGACACGCTCTTGATTACCATAGGTCGTCTTGCAGTCCATTCATCCATGAATATCCCGTATATATTCTCGTCGTGCACGATACCAGTAGACCTGCACGTTACCGACTTGCGTTTTGTGCCCTCGAGTTTGAAACCTAACTTCCTAGACATGTTGTTTGATGCAACATTCTCAACGAAGGCGGTAGTCTCGACTTTTCTCATCTTGAGATTGTTGAATGCAAAATCTAAGATAGAAACCTTTGCCTCAAGTATGTATCCTTTTCTCCAATAGTGCCTGTTTATCCACGAACCTGTTACACCGACTTTTGGATCCTCATGACTCGGAGTTATACTGGTAATACCTATTACCTTTTTTTCTGCCTTCAATTCTATCGCCAAATCGTAATCTGTGGGTTTCTTTTTGCTTTGCTTTTTTATGCAGCTAACTATGAAATCCTTGGCATCTTTCTTCCTGTATGGGTAAGGCAATACAAGAAGGTTCTTGCCTACATCTATGTCATTCGCACCCTCAAATATATCCTCCCAATCACTTTTTCTAGGTGTACGCAGAATAAGTCGCTTGGTTTCGATTCTCATTTGAATTATTATAGGGTGTTTTATATATAGATTGCACAGTTGTGTCGATTGGGGTAGCTCGCAATGCAAACGCTTTCAATTGCAGCAATGCAATTGGAAACTTCTAGTGATATTTTGTTATCTTACACCAGTCAGAGAAGAATCACTGATAGACTCCTTCTTTATCCTCTCCAACACCTTATCCTGGTCGGTGCTGTCGCTGCGTCCACCAAGGAACCATAGATCCAAGCCGTCGTTTTCGTGCCTAGGAACAATGTGCAGATGAAAATGAAAAACACTCTGCTGCGCGCTTTTGCCTGATGCGTTCAGCAGGTTGACGGCGTCTATCCCCAAAGAACGCCTGTATGTCCTAGCTATATTCTTTGCTGCCAATGATATTTTTTCGAGCGTACTAGGCTCTATATCAAACAAGTTTTCAAAATGTTGCTTTGGTATGACAAGAGTATGTCCTTCGCTGATAGGATCCTTGGCTAGGAAAGCTATAACCGAATCGTCTTCGTACACTATTCTGGCTTCCGCCAAGTGTGCAGCTATCTTGCAAAATATGCAGTCCATAAGATTAACTTGTATTCACTGCATTTAAATTGTATATAATTCGATTGAAAATCTAAAGGTTGTCTTTCTGAGGTAAATAATTGAAATTGCCATGATAGTGCTTTTCGAGGTATTTCCTTGTCAAATAAAATGCAATTCTATTGGTATCGAATTTTACTAATCTATCTGCATTGTCTATTTTAACCAATTTATAATTATCATGCTCTAACACGACATTATTGGAAATATCTATAGATGTATCAGATTTTACCTCCACCAGAAAAACCTCCTCTTTAACTTTTTCCAGCACAAATTCATAGCTAAATATTTTTGTTATTTTATGTATGTCTTTCCTAGTTATGCCACTCTCCTCTTTAATCTCACGCAACAACCCTTTTCTAAATGTCTCGTCATGCTCAACCTTTCCCATGTTTTTCCCACCTCAACTCAAGCGCCGCGACTTTAGACTTGTCGCGGGGCTTCGCAAACTATTTATTTTCTCTCTCTCTCTCTTATATGCTCCTGCACCATAAATCGCAATCTGCACTGGAATATCTCATGACCTATGGTTGGGCCATCTTAAT
>JAJZNK010000018.1 GCA_021811735.1 Nanobdellota archaeon
GTAATTTAAGGTCTAATAGACCAAAGTCATTTTGTATGACTTATTATATATTATTAGACTTTTCAAGGTTTATATATCTTTCCTAAGCGGAAGAAAGTGAAATTTGTATAAATGCAGTATTTGTAAATCCATCGAATGCAGATGAATTAACGCCACAGGAAGTATTGCTTCTAGTGCATGGCAAAAGAATACTGTGGTAGAATCCGAAAGGAAACCTTAAATCCACGTAGAAATTACCGGTTTTAGTGACATTTATTGCCTGCGGAGGATAAGGCCATTTTAAAGTGACGGTTTGATTTGGGGGCAAAGGTGCTATGGTGATAACACCGCACACTGCAAGGTCTGGGATATAAGTGAGATTTGCAATGCTTTGCGGAAAAGCCCTTCCATTAAAAGAGGAAATACACCCAGAAGTATAGCCGATAGTAGAATTTCCGCCATTCTTTAATGTTACGGCCAGATAAAGAAGAGACGTTGAAGAGTTAAAAGCAGGGGTTATGCTTACGATATCTATAGGATAAAAAGGAGAGATATTTACTAGCGACCATGAAGTGACTTTAACCGAAAAAGAAGCCGCTGTACTTACCGTCAGCAGATAATACACCAGCAAAAGAACAAACACTGCGATAAAACTAATTGTGATAATAAAGCCGGTATCCGGATTTTTTGGGTCTTTTTTCTGATTATTTTTCATATTTTAATAAATCAATTAACATTAATAAATTAGCCTAAGTGTTTATATATGAAAAAAATTTCATATAATAATGCTTAAAAAAACATTAACCGACAGTTTATCAATCAAAAGATATTTATTTTTATTTGCGGCGCTTTTTGTCTTTATTTCGTTTATTTACGGTTATTTACTGATAAACTCCGCAACAGGAATAATTGACTTCGGAGCGTATTACATCGAATTTGATGTCATTTCCACCCTGGTAATATCCTCTTTGATAAGCCTGGTAATAACGCTAAATATATACTCCTTCAGCATAAAGTCCAAAACAAGTAAAAAACTGACAGTTGGGTCAATAATCGGGGTCGTCCTCCCGAGCAGCTTGTGCTGCACCAGCATAATACCTTCTATTATGGCAATAGCAGGGTTTAGTACCTCATTTATACTAGGTAACACTGGCAAGATACAATCTATATTTAGTATTTACTCCCCAGTATTTATAGGAAGCGGCGCAATCATCGCATTCTTAGGACTAATGCAAATAACCAAGAACATAAATTCAAGTTGTAGAGTAACAACCACCAACATAGAAGCTGACTGCTGCGAGGTAAAAAATGAGAATAAAAATTAAGTACCTTGCATATGTTATAATTGCGGTGATTGCACTGGTGATCATGATTAACTTTTTTATAATAAACCACCCCAAATCCTCAAAGTACTTAACAGCCGGGGAAACGGCACCATACTATACTTTCCAGGCTGTAAACGGCAGCACTTTAAGTGTGAATAGCTACCGTGGAAAGCCGTTGCTTTTGTGGTTTGTAGCTACATGGTGTTCCAGTTGTGCTGAGGGTAACAGCGCGTTAGCAAGCAACTTAAATTTCTTTGAAAGCCATAATGTAAAGATTGTTGAACTGGAACAATACGACGACTTAGGTACATCCGGTATGTCCATTTCTAGATTTATCTCAGAATATGGGAATAACAACTCGTATGTACAGGGCGGCGTAGCGAGTTATAACATGACGTTGGTGTATAACACGCCCCCCACATTCCAACCGGACATATATTACCTGATAAGCCCTTCTGGTAAAATCCTGTACGTTGGTGAGGGATTAGCTGGCGGCATACCCGCATTGGAAAATATAATAACAAATGCGGGATTATGACAGACGCAACGGATTTTTTCTTTGACGCGTTCGGAAACAGGAATAGATTTAGAATATTAAAGTCGCTCGGTAATAAAGAGCTTTGCGCCGGTGAATTACAGAAAGAGTTAATGATAGAGCAAACGAATCTTTCACACGACTTAAAATGTTTGTTAAACTGCCAATTCATAACCGTTAGAAAAAGCGGGCGGAAAAGAATATACAAAATCAAGCCAGAGACTAAAGAATTGGTTGAAGAGGTATCAAAACATATTAAAAAATATGAATTATACCTCAAAAAATGCAATATTATCAAGGAAGAAGAAAATGGAGAGATATAACTATGCAATATTTTGAGAAAGCAAAGCAGGTTCGGGCATTAAAGCAGGAAACCTATGCGGAAGCTTAGAATAGTTCATTCAACCACGTTTTCCAATAACTCTAGATAAGGCTCATCGCTTGAGATTCGCATTTTTACATTTAAAGGGATGAGCATCTGATCGTCGCCGTGTCCGAAAGGCAAACCATAGAGTGACGGCTTCTTAAGCTCGAGCATATAATCCTCTATGATCTCTTCCATTGAAGGCAATACCTCCTCGGATTTTGGTATATCAGTGAAATCACCGAATACAAAACCGTTGAATTTATCCAGTGCTTTTGCGAGCTTTAACCTAAAAAGATATCTGTCTACATCACCAGAGGTGGTGGCGATATCCTCGAAAAATGCCAGTTTGCCCCTCGCATCTGTCATGTAATCTGT
>JAJZNK010000009.1 GCA_021811735.1 Nanobdellota archaeon
ATTGAATGAACGTGGAGATAAATTACATTTTGTAACAGATAATGATTTGGATAAATTTAACTCGTTGAGGAATACTGTGCCTTTCGCAGTTCTATATTTTATAAGGGAAAGACGGAGGTATGCCCACTCATACGAGCCTAAAACGATAGATAACCTAGATTCAATAGTTACAGGTCCTTTTGCAGAAGAACCTAATACAAAAAATACTAAAATAACCAAATATATAAAGGAAGAGTCACTCCCTGACAAATTTGAATCAGTTTACAAAACAACTCTAAGGATGAATGGCGCGTGGATTGACGAGTATTTCGACAAATCAAGGCTTGACAAGGCAATCGACGGCTTAATTGGTAAATTAATATATGCGTCCACGACGCCAGAACTCAAAACTGAACGAGGCAGCCCTCTTTCTCTTTCCATAAATGGTTCCAATGTTCATATCGACGCTTATGGGTCTAAAAAGTGTTTTCCTCTGTTAATGGAAATTTTAAGTGACAAAAAAGATCAAAACGTTGTAAGGGAAGCGGATTTCATTAAAATCGCACAGGATGCCGGCTTTATTATAGACAATACTCGTATTATGAGCGGACAAGAACAAGGAATTAAGTACACTGAAAAGGGAAGTAAAGAACCAACATATCTTTTCTGATATACCGTAACAATGTAGGGTAAAGTTCAAACACGTAAGAAGGTCAGTAGATTGACAAGTGAACTTACAAAGGTATCTACCTCTGATTTTTACTATAGGAGCTTACAAAATTATAGTGCCTCTAAGGCCGAATTTCCTGTTAATCTTAGATATAACTCTTTGAAGCTTATTTGGGTCTGTATTTTCTACTTTATACATATTTAATTCTATATAGGCTAATATCCTAAATTTCCGTCTTTTAGAGATGTTAAGAACAGTTAGAATCAAATTTTAGTTTATATGTTTTACCTGCGAGGTATGTTGAATTATAATTTGGAGTATATGTGCAACTATCTGAATAAATATCGGGGATTGAAATTGAAAATATTCCAGGCAGTGTTAAAAACGAAATGCTTCGGAGATTCTTCTTTTGCATAGATACCGTATAGACTGTAGAATTACGCGAAGACTGGTCATATACAATTGACCATTGCGTATTATTTGGTAAACCTTTTTCTATAAAATTAGTCATATGTAAAGATAGATAACTACTATTCTGAACGATTTCTGCTACTTTGGCAGAGCAAGAAAACGCAGAATAAAAATCAATGATTTTGATTTCGCCAGATTCTACATATCCAGTACTGTAATTTGGTTCGTTGCTACTAATACAGCCAGATCTGGTCTGTAGCAAACTACCCAAAATTATAACATTTGGGGAATACTCAATATTATAAGTACTAAACGAATAATTGCCGGAAGAGGCATAAAAAGTAATATTTTTCGCCCACAAAGAAGAGCCAGGCTTATATGAATAAACTTTTTGTATCGCTGAGCTTCCATTACTGTAACTTACCTGACAGCCTCCGAACGTGTAACCATTATTGCTGCCGAATGTAGGTGGGCAAGTTATTGTATGTAGGACTGGCGAAACCCATACAGAAAATTGACTATTCAAATATTCACTGACACTCAATGGTAAGCCCATCTCTTTTATAGTCGTCGGATACATAGAGGATTGATATGTTGCACACAACTGTTTGGTTACAAACGAAATTTTAAGGTTTGTGTTAAATCTAAACGTTGTTTGATTTGGTATATAAAAGTAGATGCAACCATCTTTAGAATAAGTTAACGTAGAAGAACTTATACTTAGATTAAGTGAGCCATTTACTGGACGAACCTCTGTTATTAGAGTTTTGGATGTACCCGTAATCCCACCTGCTGTACCATGAATAACCCACGATGATTCATTTGGTAATCCTGACTCAGATACAGCTACTTTGCATTGAGATGGTTCATAGTAAAGTGTAACAAAACTTGCATTAGTCACTGGATCTACTAAAAATTGGCTTAAACTAGTATTTTTTTGATTAACGGATTGCAAATTCAAATTAGTAGAATACCAATTTAATCCAAATCCATCTGATCCAAAAACCGTACCGTTTATTACCGAACCTATTACTGAACCTGGTTGCGAGTTCAGATTAGTAGAATATCCACTAGAAAAGCACCCAACACCTGGAATTATATAATTCTGTGGAAAAGATAAATTATAGGTCTTACCAATCTTTGTAGGTAACTCCAAAGAAGAATTCATCATATTATAAAATGAATTATTGAAAAAAAGATATGAAACACCCTTAGGTAGTCCATTTTCACTTACTGTTAAATTTCCATAAAAAGATATATGGTAAATTCCACCAGCCTTTAAGTTGTAAGATTGAAATTGATAGCAACCACTTTGATTAACTGATCCATTAATAAAATCCTGACAGGTAATATGGCCCAATATATGTGGGAAAAGGTCCTCTGTAATATTACTAGAATTTAGTATGTAAGAAATACTTGTCGGGAAATCTCCAGAATTGGTTATTACCGTTAAGACATTTCCATAAGTAGAATTTTCTACGCCGTACTGCCGACCGCCGCTTATGTTCCTATACACATATTCATCAAGGTATTTAACCTTCCAATTTATGCTGGACAACTTTCCGATTGCGACAAAGGTTGTTTTGCATATTGTAGAATTACTAAAATTTACGGTGTTATTATCAGAATCCCCAACTATGTACCCAGAAGCGCTTTTAGGGGTATAAAAACTAGTGCAATCAAGAGCTGTAGAACTGTTACTTAATGCAATCACGTCAAACTTTATTTTTCCCGATGTATTACCAACAAAAACGATGTGTGAACTAATAGACCATTCAGTGATATTCCCCAAAGTAACACTCCAATTATAACCTTGTGGCAAACCAGTTTCTGAAACAACGGTCTCGTGAATTGCAAAAACACTATTAGTTAATGAAGCAACTAAAATTACTATGATTGCCAGCATCATAACTATAAAAACCAGTTTTAAAATCTTACTTAACATTATTTTAATATGATTTTAGATAGTATATATGTGTGTTAAGGTAGGATAGAATTAAAAATGTAAAATAAGCTAACTGGATTTTTATTTATTGGTAAACAATCATGCTCCTTTTCTCCATAAATTTATGAGAAATTCACTTTAAAGGTAGTTTCTATTGTCGGCGTTTTTGAGATAAAACTGATGTGTTGTTTTGTAAGAATCATTTTGCATAAACTTTAACTGATAGCCCAACAGTGTCATTTTATGAAGTTCATTGACAGAATTCTACTTATCTAACTACTGAAGGTAGACTAAAATTATTTAATATAAAGGGTTCAGTATAATACTGACAGGCTAGCTGGGGAGTTAGTCCCTCCCTGTAGCGCAAATGGACTTTAGGTGCGGTGAAGCGTGGTTGAGGGGCAGCGACTCTATACACAGTAACAAAGCTATCGTAGATTCACAGCCCTATAGGATGCTTTGGTTTAAAAACCCGGCCAGGCCCGGAAGGGAGCAACCGTAATTAAATCGGGTGTGCTTGTAGGTAAACTGTGAGGAGAAAATGTTGTTACTCCCTATATGGATAGCTGTTTCGAGGCCACGGCCTGTCACTTATTTGAGAATATATATAGAAAATCCTATCTAGTATGGTATGAGGAAAAAATCAAAAACAATAGCGGTTTCATTATTGATTATATTTTCAGCCGTTAGCATAATCTTATACCTCGTTATGTTTTTTGGTGGACACTCAAACGTCGCAAATTGTTTTGATATTCCTTCTTATATCGTCAATCAAAATGGGACGCTATCAATGAGAATCATATCAAACTCTTCCAATGTGTCAGCCAGTTACATAAATAAATCAACTATCACTTCATTGATTTCTGGCTATGCAAAGGACGGGTGTTGTGGCGAGTCGGCATTGAATGCAATAGGACAGAAGGTGGCAGTAGTTTACAACCTTAGTTTGGAGTTCAACAATTCACTGTATAGCGCCAGTGTCTCATGTGAGCCAGGAGTCTACAATTGAATTACTAGAACTAAAATGTTAAAATAGGATAGAATGCTTTAATTTCAGTAAGTCGGGATGGCCGAGTGGTCGAAGGCGAACGCCTGCTAAGCGTTGAAGCTAACAGCTTCCGTGGGTTCAAATCCCACTCCCGACGTCCTTTTAGTTTGCTGATTAAAGTATATAACTTCCGAAACTCCATCATTCATATGGAAAGGAAAGACGATAACACAATATACAGCGCAATAAACGGAATAGCAAAAGTCCTAAAAGACAGCATACAGGAGCAAAGCGACAAGCCCAGGAAGATATCAATAACTCTGGACAAGCTGGAAATAGTAATGTCGGATTTGAAACATCCTATAAAGCTTTCGGCGAAGATTGACTTAGACTTTTCCGGTAACAGCAAAGAAAACAAGAAATAAGACGTAGATGGCGGGATTGTCCATCCGGATGTATGCATTAATCTGGGCAACATGAAAAAGGTATAAATCTTTATAAATGCATGTGAGTATATAATTACTTTATGGAAAAAGACAGCAAGGGTGATGGCAAGCTTTTTGGATTACTGCCACAAATGCTATTGGGCATGGTAGGCGGAAAGGACAGGAAGTTCTCTTTCGATTTGGATAATCTGGAGATAAAGCTTCCAAACGTTAAGGCACCCATAAAACTGTCAGGTAAAATAACCATTGATTTTTCAAAGTCAAAGGAGGGTAAAAAGTAACTTATGGTAAAATTGAGACCAGGAAGGTCGTATCGTGACTTCAAGATTCCTTACACTAGAAAATCCAAGTATAAGACAAAGAGCTACATAAAGATAGCCCAAAAGCCGAAGATAACACAGTACCATTCCGGTAACTCGAAAAGAGAATTCGAAAGTAAGGTTTTTCTGGTGTCTGAAAGAACCCTTCAGCTAAGGGACAATGCGTTAGAGTCGGCAAGGATAGTCGCAAACAAGTATCTTACTGACAGCATAACCGATCAAAACTTTCATATCATAGTTGTCGCATATCCGCATCATGTTTTAAGGGAACACAAGCTTGCAACAGGTGCAGGTGCTGACCGTTTCTCTTCAGGAATGCAGAAATCTTTCGGTAAACCCATTGGCCTTGCAGCAAGGTTGAATGCAGGAACGAGAATATTTGAGATACATGTTGACAAGGCAAATATAAATGTCGCGAAGGAGGCGGCACTCAAAATGAGCAAGAAGCTTGGAATACAGACAAGAGTAGTCGTGGCTTAATCAAAAGTTTCTTCACGAACTCTTTCTCTCGCATTTATTACTCTAAAAAGCACGAATAAGAGAGATGATAACCTGTTTAAGTAGGACAGCACTTTCTCATTCTCAAGTTTGCACCGTATGTATTGTCGTTCTGCTCTTCTTGTCACGGCCCTGCAAATATTCATAGTGCATGCGGCTTCATTTCCATTTGGATATATAAATTTTGTCAGGGGTTTAACCTCTTCTGAAAATTTGTCCGTGGTATTCTCAATTTCTTCTACATCCTTTTTTTCTATCGAGATATTCTCCTTTTTTACCAAGTCAGAATAACCTGCTGCTTCTGCGCTTATTGAGTATATCCTTTTTTCGATGGTTTTCAGTACGGATTTCACGTCTTCATAGCTCACTTTGCTTAATGCATATCCTATAAAGGAATTCAACTCATCTAAAGTTCCTATCAATTCAATAATACGGTCGTCTTTTTTTACTCGGTGATTGGCAACATCAGTTTCGCCCTTGTCACCGTTTCCTGTATAATACTTCATCAGCTATCCTCTTCTTTATCAGTTTCCGCGTTTTTCAACAGATAATATTTTGCCTTTCTTCTTATCCCATCTATGTAAACTCTGAAAAGGTCATATGAAAGCCGATAATAGACAGCTTTTCCCCTGTGTTCAGAAACCAGTATGCGGTTAAACATCGGTGATATTATATTATAAAAATGCTTTTTGCCACTAGGTGAGTTAAGATTTATCCCCAGATTGGTTGCAAGTTCCTCTCTGTTAATTTCGCCCTTGTCTCTTATTAAGTTTATTATTTTCTCGGCCTCACTGTAAAGCTTCCTGCTTTTAGGATGCGTTCCATATATTATGTAAAGTAGCTCTTCCATATACGTTATATCTGTCGATTCATTTATTAACTTTCTATATATTTATTTCAGGGGCTTTTATAATTCGGATGGCATTTGATGTAGAGGGAGTGTTAAAACAGAGCTTCATCAGGCTTTTTACCGACCGTTTTATATTTTATCTCGCTTTAATCTACGGTATTGTAGGGTCGCTGTTTAATATCTTGATTTTATCAATGAATATATCTCCTTCCTCCCCTATAAATATAAGCTTGCCGCAATCCGAGCTTTACCAAATAATTCTGTATCTTATAATCTTCATAGTTTTTTCCATGTTTATGGGGGAATTAGCTTTTCTTAGGATTTATGACAGTAAAACAGACACATATAATATTATTAAAAAAGCAATTCTAAGATTTCCATCGTTTTTTGCGACGTCTATTCTTTCAGGAGTAATTGTCGTGTTGGGACTAATAGCGTTCATAGTTCCGGGGATATATTTTGCATTCAAGTTTGCGCTAGCGCCAGTTTCAGCCGTAGTTGAAGGCAAAAGTCCATTGGATGCATTAAAAAGAAGCTGGGATGTTTCAGATGAAAACTGGTGGTATCTGTTTGCATTTTTCGCAATAATCGGGATAGTGTTACTTCTAATTAATTTTATACCTTACATATCTTATTTCTTTAATTTTGCGGCTGTTATTTCTTATCCTTTGGTTTTCTTAGCAGTTATTCCAAAACAAAAGCGGAAAAGGAAAAAAGCTCGTAATCTACACAGAAAACGCCTTTAGATCCTCTTTACATCTCATTCAATAACCGGTTTTATTGCTTAGACTGTATAAATATAAGTTCTCTTCAATAATAATTATAAAGGAGGCGGTTTATGAAAGGTTCTGGGTTGGATGAGTTAGTTACTAAAGAAGAGGAGCTTTTCAATATAATAGACTTCTGTTCCAAGGCGGTTGATGCCATGGGTGATAAATATACTATAAAAGATTACGGTCCAAACTCTAGCACAGGGCCGGAAGTGAAGGGTCACTTGGAGTATCATAATTTTGACATAAGTATACATTACGGTTTCAGCGGCGCGTATGGCGAATGGGATAATCTTAAAGTAAGGTACAAGGGGCAGGAAGTGTTAGATGTTAGATATTTCGGGTCTATCAAAGGAAACGGGCATGATTACAAAGTGGTTTCAACCTCTAAAAATAAGAAGTGGCGCAACGCTCTTCTTGAACTGGCTTCAGACAGAGTTACGTTTGATAGTGAGAAGAAGGCTTACGATTTACAGAAAGCTCGAGAAACCAAAGCGCATCGTGAGTTGAAAAAAACAGACTATGACAAGCTAAATAAAGATGCCGAAATAAATAGGCTTTTTGATCAACTGAATGGTTTCTGATTGCGTTAAAAGACTGGTTTGAATCAATTATGTGAGATTACAACAGAATATGCTTTGGACCCTTTGCAGGTCTCCAAGTAAGCTTTAGTGTTTAATCTCATATCTATTTTCGTCTTTGAAGTGGTTTTCTTAGATAAATGCGCTGTAAATCCTTTGGCAGTCTCGTTTAGCGCGTCAAGTCCAAACAGAACTTCCTTAGCTCCATATTCTTTAGCTCTCATCAGCAGATCATCATACACAATGTCATATATCTTAGATTTCCTGAATCTGCGGTGTCCTTCCACAGAGTCCACAAGAAATTTATCATCTTCTTTGTAGCATATTGCGCTACCCAATGATTCACCACCTATATCATACCTTACAAGTATGATATTATCGTCTTCGCAGTATTCCGATATCCCATTTTTTCTGGGGTTTGGCAAATATACGCACGCCATCTGGACCTTGCTATCATAATCAAATGGATTTTTGCTTTCCACAGCCTTTATTACACTATTATCAGGAGAATCATAATCTCTGTAGTTCGAGGCGTTTAGGACATCGCTTATGTTCTCGTCATTTAAGCCGAACAGCACTTCATATGCTCCATCATAGTCCTTGTTCCTGACCAATCCTATTATTTCTGAGAGTTTTGTCTTGTAATTGGAATAGAAAGCAGAGTTTCCCTGATTTATTTTCTTATCCCCAACCAGATCCCCTATGACTCTTTTTGCCTCGGTTTCTATTTGTTTGTTCTTAGATCCAATGACAGATATAACAGAATACTGTTTGAGTTCCTCCTTTGAATATTTTATGCTATCATTATCATTGTTTACACCATTCATGCTGTAGAAAATAGGGTTTTTCTCTTCGGAAGAATTTATGTAATCAGTCATTTCATTGCGTTGTTCAGATGGAATCGAATAGAATAGCATAATCTGTGATAGGTTGAGAGGTCTTTTTATCCTATATTTATTGTTTAAGTAGGACATGACAACACTTCTGTAATTGTCTATGTTGCTTTCATCAGGTTTTGGCAGTTCATTTTTGGACGAATTATAAGTTAGCAAGGCATTGAGAGTCGGTTTATCTTTCACTATCCTATCCAATCCCTCATTTAAAAAGTTTTCTAAATCATTTAGTTCTATATGTTGTGTAAATTCTCTTTCACCTATATCCATCAGTCTGCACGCACGAAATATTTTATCTTTATCTCTAAAATTAAAGGCAGTATTCGCAAGGAGTTTTGCGATATTTGGGGCTGTTTCTTCCCCATATTTTCCCACTATTCTGCTAATTTCAACAACGGCATCTTTATTCTTCAAGGAAATGGTAGCCTTCCCGAGCCAGTATGCAATCTCCGGAGCTGCTTTTTCCCCATATTTTCCAACAGTATTTACTACCTCGTCGAGCGAAAGTATTCTACTAATCTCAACAACAGTATCTTTATCTTTTAATTCAAAGGCAGCACTTCCGAGCAATGCTGTAATCTCCAGAGCCGTTTTTTCTTCGTATCTCTTAATAGTTTTGCTAATCTCAATAATGGCATCTTTATCTCTTAATCTATAGACAGCACTTCCAAGCCAGTATGCAATTTCTTCAGCTTCTCTCTCATATCTTCTTACAGTATTTACTATCTCATCGAGCGAAAGTATTCTACTAATCTCAACAACAGCATCCTTATCTTTTAATTCAAAGGCAGCACTTCCAAGCAAGTGTGCAATTTCTTTAGCTTCCGTCTTATATCTCCCTACAGTAGTTACTACCTCGTCAAGCGAAAGTATTCTACTAATCTCAACAACAGCATCCTTATCTTTTAAGTTATGGGCCACACTTCCAAGCACCATTGCAATCTCCGGAGCCGCTTCTTCCCCATATTTTCCAACAGTATTTACTATCTCATCGAGCGAAAGTATTCTACTAATCTCAACAACAGCATCCTTATCTTTTAAGTTATGGGCCACACTTCCAAGCACCATTGCAATCTCCGGAGCCGCTTCTTCCCCATATTTTCCAACAGTTCTGTTAACCCTAATAACGGCATCTTTATCTTTCAAGGCAATGGCCGTTTTACAGAGCCAGTGTGCAATCGTTTTGGCGCCTTTTTTATATCTCCCTACAGTATTTACTATCTCGTCAAGAGAGAATATGTTGTTTATCTTATTACCATTAATCTTAACAACAGCACCTTTATCGTCTAATTTATAAGCAGCATTTTTAAGACATTCTGCAATCTCCGGAGCTGCTTCTTCCCCATATTTTCCCACTATTCTGCTAATTTTAATAACAGCATCTTTATCTCTTAAATAAAGAGCAGCTGTCCAAAGCCAGTGTGCAATCTCCGGAGCCGCTTCTTCCCCATATTTTCCAACAGTATTTACTATCTCGTCGAGCGAAAGTATTCTGCTAATTTCAACAACAGCATCTTTATCTTTTAAACGCTCTGCAGAATTTTCAAGGTCTTTTGCAATCTCCGGAGCTGCCCTTTTTCTATATTTCTCCACAGTTCTTCTAATTTCAACAACAGCATTTTTATCTCTTAAATAAAAGGCAATCCCTCCTAACCCGTATGCAATTTCTTTAGCTTCCGTCTTATATCTCCCTACAGTATTTACTATCTCATCGAGCGAAAGTATTCTGCTAATTTCAACAACGGCATCTTTATTCTTCAAGGAAATGGTAGCCTCTCCGAGCCATTCTGCAATCTCCGGAGCTGCTTCTTCCCCATATTTTCCCACAGTATTTACTATCTCATCGAGCGAAAGTATTCTGCTAATTTCAACAACAGCATTTTTATTTTCTAATCTATAAACAGCATTGTTAAGACATTCTACAATCTTTAAACCAGACTTTCCATTATATTTTATTATGGTTTTATAAATCTCCTTCGTGAGGTTTTTATCTAAATTTACTACTTTTATTATATGAAGGAGACGATGATCTATGTCCTCACGTATATCCTCATTGTATTTATCAAGTTTTTTGTAGTCATTACCGATAAGCAGTTCCAGTTCAGACGTCATATCATCATTAAGTTTAGATTATAACCTCTATATAAAGACAGTTATACCAGAAAACGGTGGTTTAAAATTGGTGGTTAGCTAGGACTTCAACTGCACTTCTTCCAGTATCTATATTTGCTGTTCTGGCTTTGATAATTTAAAAGAATGTCACTAAAGTGTCTGAAATAAGAAATAGATGTTGTATAATCAACGGAACAGTAAATACAACTAATGATATTATCGTAAATTTTAACTTAGTAATCCCAAGAAAGCTTTAAATATTATTACTGTATAATAGTAATATGGAAACAAAAGAAAATGAAGAAATATACAAGGACCACGCATCAATCTACTTAGATACTGGCCTTATTGACCGTGGTAGAACTAAATTAGCCGCATTGTTAGGGGATGAAAAGAGCAGCGATTTGTGCAAAATATACAGCAAAGAAATAGGCGATTATATGGCGGAAAGCTCAGATTTTGTAATGGGAAGATCGCAGCACAACTCAGCGTATGTCTTGGCTAATAGGCTTTCTAATCTTCTGGCGTCTGAGAGTAGAAACCAGAAGAATCAACATGCACTCATAAACACTGCAGAAAAGATATCTAAATATGCCTATGATAACCCGGATAAGTTCCTAGAGTTCAGCAAGACAAGGGTGGAGAAAAGCTTGAGGGAGAACAAGGATGGTGAGGTAATGTCTGATTTCGGATACTTTTACTTTACTGATAGCCACGATATGTCGGACTTTGTCGAAGGCAGGAAGGGATTATCAGATGTTATACATGCATACTTGAATGATCGTCCTAAGGAGTTTCACACTGCTGTAGCAAACAGTGAAATAGAGTTTTATTACGCGAGGCACCCTCTTTCAAGATTAAGACAGGCACTGAGTGGTAGAAAGTCTATGGGCGCTTACTGAGACCTTTTAAGAGCATACATAAAGAGTTATCCCGAATCATAAATGCTCCCGCCGGGATTTGAACCCGGGTCAGTGACTCGAGAGGCCACTGTCCTTGGCCGCTAGACTACGAGAGCAGCATAAATAATATGGGATTCATGTATTAATAACTGATGCGCAAAAACGCCATATTTATTAGCGACGGACAGTTATTAGGGTTATGAACCTGAGATATCTTGCAGCTTTAAGTACCACTGTGGGAACAATAGTCGGCGGCGGAATACTTGCACTACCGTATGCCATAGAACAAAGCGGATTTTTTGAAGGCACTGCGTTGATGGTCATTCTAGGTGTGGCATCAGCTCTTCTTACCATGTATACTGGAGAACTATCAAGCCATTTCAAGAAACTTCACCAGCTCCCTATAATAATAAGCAAGTACACCAGCAAGAGACTGAGACTCGTGATTCTGCTGTTTCAGATCCTTACAATATACGGGGCGCAAATAGCCTACCTAACGGGTATAGCAGCAGTTTTGGTTTTTCTGCTTAAACTTCCCTATTCTGCGGCGGTTTTGCTGGTTTTTCTGCTGACTTTACCGCTGATATACAGAGGATATAAGCTCGTTGAAGATGCTGAAACCCCAATGTTATTTATAAAAATTGCGTTGATAATAGCGGCATCAATTGCGGTTTTCTCATTAGTAAAAACCGTTAACCTTTATTCGTTAAATCCGTCGAATCTTTTCAATCCATTCGGTATAATACTGTTTTCGTTGACAGGATACACGGTCATGCCTGAAGTCAAGGAGGAACTGGGCGGAACCAAGAAACTTACGAGTGTCATAGTAACTTCTTATCTAATTTCCATAGCAGTTTACCTGCTTTTCACCGCATCTTTTATCGGGGCCTTCGGTCCTGCAGTGTCATCTGTAGCAACCAACAGTATACATTCAGTTTATTATACCATTCTGTTCGCGGTGACAACTTTATTCTTGCTATTGACCCCCTATATAGCTCTGAGTCTGGTTCTCACGGATGCATTTACATATGATTTTACGATTTCAAGGACTCCAAGTATATTCCTCTCCTTAGCTATCCCATTCGTGGTTGCACTGTTTGACTTTAACTTTGAAAAAATACTTGACATAACAGGAGGGGTTTTTATATCTCTTCTTGCAATGCTACTTCTTTCAGCAGTGTTCCTTGAAAGAAGAAGGCATGATATTAAAAAGATAAAATATCTAGTGCCAGGCGGAAGCGCTCCTCTGTTCTTCACGTTTATTATAATGATAATAGGTCTTATTTACACAGTTTATCTGATTATATGAAGCTAGTAAGATTAAATGTTAAAAAAGGCATCGTAAAGGCAATAATAAAATCATACAGTGACCTAGTTTTCCTACAATATATATTAGAGAAAGGAGACGAATTAACGGCGTACTCGAGAAGAAAAATGACTGTAGGGAACTCACAGGAGGTAAAAACAATAAAAATAGGCCTGCAAATCGAGAAGATAGGTCTTACGGACACCTCTTTGGATGTGAGCGGGAAAATAGTATACTCCTCCGATCAAAATGTCCCTCTGCATAAATATCATACTATACTCCTGAAAAAAGGAACAGGTTTTGTGCTTAAGAAGGAAAAGATTATGACTTTTCAGGCAAGAATGCTTAGACAGGCCGTAGAATCCTCTCCAAGAGTGTTTATATGTATTTATGAGGAGGGTTATGCCCTGTTCTACTCCATGTCAGATTACAGGATTAAAAAGAGAATGGAGCTTAGAAAGAACGTCAGTGGAAAAAGATTTGACAATGAAACCAAAAAGGCATTCTTTCTCAAGCTGTCCGAGCTTCTGAGAGTAGAGTACAAGAAAAACTACACTGCTTTCATAGTCGCAGGGAAGGCACTTGACAATGAGGATTTGAGGAAAGATTACCTAAAAGGGATGAACGTAGAATATGAAAACGTTTCGTATGCTGATACTGGATTGCGAGAACTGCTTTCAAAGGACAGTATAAACGCGGCACTCTTTAAAGCCAGACTATCTGTGCAGCGCAACCTCATCTCCGAATATGTGTCAGGTATATCAAGGAACGATAACAGGTACGTTTATGGGCAGGAACAGATAAAAAAAGAGATAAACGGGAGAAAACCCATACAGGCCCTAGTCTCCAAGGAATATCTGTTAAACAATCGGGAAGCAATAGAAAGACTCGATACCGTTGGCTGTGAAATCGTGCTATTTGATGAAACCGATGATTCTCTCCATCAGCTCGTTGGATTTGGAGGGATTCTTGTAAAGTTTACAAGTATCTAACCATTAGTATCCCAGTTACTCTTAAAAGGTAGACAATTAAGCTTTAATATCAATTACTGTTTCTATTTACTAATGAACAGTCCGAGTATAGCATTTCTTTTGCCATCCTTTAATAGTCAAAGAATCGGCCAGAGACAGGAGTTTCTTGATAATCTAAATAAATACGTGAAGGGGCAGTCTCTTGTTATCCTTGATTCTTTAGAAGACGAGGGGAAATGGCCAAACCTTACAATAGTGAAGTTTTCGCATCGCGGACACTTTGGAGATAGTTTTAGGACAGGTTTATCAGCCGCGTTAAATTTCGGGGCCGAGAAGATAGTGACATTCGAGAACTATTCTGCGGAGAATGCCGCATGGTTTGTAGATTACATAAATGGCGGCAACCTGATAGAAAGTGGAAAGAGAACCTTTAGGGAGATGGTGGCTACCGAACTTTCGAACATGGTTTCTTTCGGTAATTCTTACAATAATTTCTCGTTCAATAGGATTCTTACAAGGGAAGCAGCCACGCTCTTGGTGGATACCAAGCTAAACAGGAAATCCTTCATGGTGGAATCGATAAACATGCTTAATGCACACGGAATATACACGACAGAGATAATAAAAAGAGAATATGGCAACAAAAGAGAAAAGATAGATTTAGGAGAGATAGCAGAATCTATAATAAAGAGTTTCAATAAGACGTCTATAAACTTTAGCATAATCTCATCACTTTCATATCTGATTAACATATCAATGGTTTACATGAGCCTAAGCCTTGGGTTTTTTTATCCTCTAGCAGTTCTTCTTGGAGGAGAGATAAGCGGATTTTCGAATTTCATCGTAAATGAAAAAATAAATTTTGGAAATAAAGGTTTTTTGAGTTCCGCATATCGTTTCGGAAAATTCAATGCTTTCATTCTTGGAGTAGTTGGTTTCGACATATTCATAATAAGTTTCATATCACGATATCTTATCACACTCGGAAGAGCGGATTTTGCAATGGTATCTACCGTTTCTATAGTTTTTGTTTCGGCAGTTTCACTGTTTCTTACGAATAAGTTAGTATGGAACAATGGGAGTCACAGAAGAATTTTCGTTGAATGATATGTCTAAAAATATCTGGACCGGCCGAGATTTGAACTCGGAGCCTTCACGATGCGAACGTGATGTCATGCCATTAGACCACCGGCCCATATGTTTTATAAACATTATCTGTTAATATTAATAATAATTTATGTCAAGAAAAACAAAGAAAAGTCTGCTGAACAACACAGGACTGTACCTGCTTTTAGGGATAATACTTGCAATATTGGTGGCAAGGGCCTACGTTTATATGGGGGGGGATCTTAGTATTAGCTACTATGGGATTATCTTTCACCACATCTTCCTTGGGATAATCCTCGTTCTCGTGAGCGGGTTTGCCTTTTTTTCGCTAAATTCGATGCTTTCAAAGAACAGGCTGGCAATGAATTTGTCTGCGTTTTTATTTGGATTCGGAGCTGGATTGATCACGGACGAAGCGAATTTTCTGGTAAGCGTGGGGGAATACTATAACTTAAGCAACTATTACCAGCCACTAAATTTGTATATAAACGCCATTTTTATTGCGGTTGTCGTGTTTTTTATCGCTTACACATTCATTAGAAAAGACTGACACAGCAAAATATAGATATAATCTTCTTTTAGATTGAAGATTTATCAGCGTTTTTACGTCAAGGTCTGAAATTCTATCCCTTTCTTTTGTATTTGGGTATCTCATTTACAGAAAAGAATATCAACTTGTCGTTATCTATCGAAAATGCCAATTCCTTATCTGCTCCCTTGGAGTCTCCTAGCTTGTGATTGTAAAAGAGTATTGCATCGCACTTGTCAAGCCAGACCATATCAGCCGTTGTATAATACTCATATGATAGCCCCTTCTTCCCATGTAAATGCATAAAATGCGAGAGGTGTGGTATGTAAGGCAAGTGCCCTTTGTCTACAACATCAACACCGAAGTCTATAGCTGCTACGGTATTCGCGTGTGCGATTCTGGCAGCGTCGTGTTTATCAGCATTATAAGGAGTGTATGGGCCTGCGACATATACAGTCAGCTGTTGTTCTATACTTTCTTCGTTGTTTAGCCCCTTTCTTTGTTTTAGAATCTTATCCAAAGTGTTCTGGCCATTCGCTAGGTCTCCTTCTTTTATATAAAATGATAGTTTTTCTAGGCTGCTTCTATTTTTCATTTTAATATTTGAAGTAAACTAATATTTAAGCCTTTTTTTGCGCTTAAACTCCTCCACATCGAACCTATAGTACACAAATCATCTGTAGCTTGTCTGTTTAAGTGATCTCGCAGAACTTCTGTAAGGTTTCTGTGCTTCAGTCTGTCTCTTATCGTCGACAAGAAGTGTCCTATCATATTCAAGGAATTTCTTTCTAAGGCTCTTTTCCTTCTTTGCAAGGCATTTGGCTATTGCTGCCCTTATTGCCTGGGCCCTTGCATTGTAGCCGCCCCCATGTATATCGATGGCTATGTCATATTTCAGATGCGTATCTTCAGATAGCTCCAGTGGCTCTGATGCCATTTGCCTGAAAAAAATGTCGTTGAATGATTTTAATGATTTTCCGTTTACGTAAACGTTTCCGTGTCCATCTTTTATAACCGCATTGGCTATTGCAGTCTTCCTCTTTGCAACTATTATTGCGTTCTTTTTCATATAT
>JAJZNK010000030.1 GCA_021811735.1 Nanobdellota archaeon
ATGATAAAGATACACTTATAAAAAGATTGAGAGCAGACGGCTTGAATGAGAAAGATTATGAATGGTATATAGATCTTAGGAGATATGGTGCTATCCCACATTCCGGTTTTGGAGTTGGAGTTGATCGACTTGTCATGTGGATATGTAAGCTTCCACACATAATGTACGCAGTTCCTTTTCCCAGAACACCAAGAAGGCTCAATCCATAAATAATTTAAACTAACAGCTTTCTTAAATAGTGTGGAAAGCAGTAAACAAAAAAATGATAGCATAGTTAAAACCCTAAAAGAAAAATTCGGGGTGGTTTTCCTGATTTCCATGAGCTCTGGATTGGTTGCGATAATCTCAGGTATACTTGTGATAGTAAGCAATCTATCTATACTTACGTTCAATTCTCAAGGTGTTTTAAATGAATTAAATAGTACGAGCGCGCTAAATTCTAGCACAGCCGCCTACATAAATCTTACGTTCAACGGGATTTCCAGCGTAAAAAATGGTATAATAGTGCTTGGACCACTGCTAATAATAGCGGGAATATTTATGATAGTCTCTGCGTTTTACCTTAAATCTAAGGACTCGGAAAATCGTCATTTCGGTGTCTTTCTTACATTCCTTTTCAGCATCTTTGCAGTCCTAGGCCTACTGATATATATACCGTTCAACTCGCTTGCTGTTTTGATACTCGTATATCTTCCTTTGACTACGTTCGGGGCAGTGGCATATGCATTGATGGTTGTGTATATTGTACTTGGACTTATTGCAGGCGCTTTAGCACTTGTTAAAAATAAAAGATATTTATCTTAAAAATGTTTCTGGTAAACCTTATGAACAATACTAAAATAATGACTAAAAAAGTCATAACTGTTGACGCAAACACCAGCGTGGAAAAAGCGCTGGAATTAATGGATTCCAAAAAGATAAAGGAATTGCCGATAATACAAAACAAAAAATGCATTGGAATGGTAATGTATTATGATATATTATCGAAAGATATAAACCGCAGTTCAAAAATAAGCGAATTTATGCAGAAGACTCCCCATGTAATGCCGAAAGATGACATTAGCAAAAGCATAGAGATAATGCAGGAATCTGGAATAGGTGCACTTCCAGTTATTGATGAAGATAAAAAGATAGTTGGGATAGTATCAGATTTCGACGTGCTTAAACTACTCATAAATGACCGGTTATTCGACTCGTTCAAGGTTGAGGATGTCGCAATAAAACGTTTTCCTATATTAAGGACCGATGACACAATAGGACGTGCACAAAAACTTGCGGGTATAAACAAAATAGACAATCTTCCGGTAGTGGATAACTTCGGAAAACTTATAGCTCAAGTCGCTGTGTCTGACATTCTAAGTTATATTTTCCAGGAAAAACTTACGAAGACGAGAGGCAAAAAGGATATGTATAAAGAGGAGAAACAGCCGGGCGACAAGAATGTGATGGAGATAGCCAAAACCGAAATACCAAAGCTCAGTCTGACACTGAACCTTAGAAGGGCCATTGAAATGATGCTTAGCTCCAAAATAAAGAGTGGAATAGTGATAGATAGCAACAACAAGCCAGTCGGAATACTGAGCAGGCTAAAGATACTTGACTTGCTTAATGGTAAGAATGTGACTGAAGCCGTCGATCTTGTGATATCTGGTGACTATGATTGGGAGTTTGTAATCCTTGCCAGGAACGAAATAGCAAAAAGAGAGCATTTCCTTTTAAGTTCAGCTGGAATAAACTCGATAAAAATAAACGTGAAAAAGATAAAGAAAGCAGGCAATAATTACCAAATGAATGTTATGGCTCTCGGAAAAAGAAAGTTAAACATAAAGAAAGACGGGATAGCGAAGGAAATGGTTTTCGAGGAGGTAATGGATAAACTCGACAATGCCCTTGAGCATATAAAGGATTAAAAGGCCGTAAGTGTGGCCTGTTTTTCAATCTTTTCTCCGAATATACTTTTTAACTCTGTATCTATCAGAAGAAGTTCATCCTTAAGATACTGGGAGATATTGTACTTGTTAGCAATATCCAATGAGATTGACAGATATTTTTTAATGTTTCCTTCGCTGGATGTCAAAACGAGATTGCCCCCACACTTTATACATTTGCCCATAAGAGGAGCTCTCCGGTACCGCTGATTACATTTTACACAACGGAATTCCTGAGTCCCGAACCGGCGGAGGTTTCCTTTTATATCTTTTATAAAATGCTTGTCTATTATTATTTTTGCGACGTCCGAAACGTCGACTGCCCTCGTTTTTTCCTGCAATGACATCTGATGTGAAACTTTCTCAAGCATAGTACCGAGCGTTTTGTATGAGGAAACGTTTACCCCCATGTTTATATCCTCTGTATCATGAGTGAAAAAGATTGTCCTATTGGGCTCCTTTAACATGTCCTTTACCTGCATTATTTTAATGTCTGATGGCTTGGCATAGTTCAGCGTCGCATTGTAGAACTCCAATGGGTATTTATCGACCACATCGAGATTATACGCTTCTGAATCTATACTTTCCAGATCAAGCTTGGATGATATAACGAGTGGAGAATCCATGTATCTTGCCCCCCTCGAATCTGGCAGCAATCCTCTATCAAAATTAAGGAGCATATCGGTAAGAAGCATTAGTGCAGCTTCATCTCCGTCGCAGTTTCTCCTCATTGCGGCATGGAAAAACGGATGGGCGAATAGTCCCTGCGTCTTCGAAAACCCGATAATCCTCCCTACTGTACCCGATGATGTATGCGGTGCCAAACCAACAACTAGTTTCCCTATGAGATCTGCGGCTGAGTTTACATTCATTATTTTTTCCCTTGAATAATATTTTACTAGAATATCATCTATAAAATTTGAAACCCTGAAGAAAACTTCGGATGCACTTTCGTTCTTGTCCCCAAAAGTCGGTAGTATTATGTCCTGTTGCATCAATTGGAGTATCTGCTCCTGATTCACTAGCTCTCCACCATATATGTCCTGAGTATACCCCAGCTCCTTAAGCCGTTCTATTCCTGTTCCGACTTCCTTGGGCTTGAAATGGGTAATTGGTACTTCGATTGCATCGAACCTTACAGTCCCGTCTTTATTAACATTAAGCCCATATAAGGCACGCAGTATACCTTTTTCCAAAGGTTCTATCTCCCCTGTAGAATTAAAAACACCCTTTACACCTTTTATAGTCTGTGGCTTTTCTGTTACGCCCAGTTTCTTAAATGCCCTTTCGAGATAAGGAGCCAGATTTACAGCCTGTCTTGACTTCTGAATGGTAGGTTTACCGTGATGAAAGTTTTCGTCGGTTTTTTTTCCGCAGATTCTGCAGATTCTCAGTCTTTTTGATTCGGATCCGCAGATATCGCATTTGTTGAATATTGTATCAAGCCTGCAATTTTCACAGTAAAAAAGCCCATACTCTGCAGTAACAGAACTTTTCTGCGCGGCGACCATCACATTTCTGGACACCCCTCCTCCGTCTCCTATTGGAAATATTATGTTTGGATTTGTATCCATCTCCCTCATCTTAGCTTTTTCAGGTCTTCCAAGTCTGCCGCCTATAAATGTTCCTGCAGCATCCATTATTTTAAGACCGCATATGCTGCTTAGGAGATCTAGATTAGAAAAGTTCTGCCCAACTTTTAACAAGACTGAATCGAAATTCAAGTTCCCGTAGCCAAGTGTGAACAGGAATGAATCTGCGTTTTCAATCACTATTGTGCTGCCCTTTGTGTAATGTTCTATACCTAGGATTTCAAGTGTTCTTTTTGTTTCATCGTCGAATGGCAACGAAAGTATCTTATAAGCTTCACCGGAAATCTCACTCTGGTACTCAACTTTTGAAGTTGTGTAAACCTGTTCTATGAGGCTTTTTAATTGATTGTAAGTTATCTGGGTCCAGAAATAAAGAAATTTTGGATGAAGAGGAATGGAATATTTAATTGAAAACTTCCTGTAATCATCAAATTTTTTAAGCCCATCTGTCTCAGAAACTGCCTCATTTCCTTTCTCCTCAACTATTCTGTCCCACCATTCCGGAACAAACGGTGATGGCATGAGAAGGTGACCTTGTTCTGAAAAGTCCCCGTAATTAAAAAGTATGTCTCCGACATACAGTATTTCCGCAATGTCATTCAAAAGTAACTTTGCCTCCTTTACACTGTTTACCTTTTTAACTGAACCATTTTTGAGTTTTACAATCGGACCATCTACTGTAGAACAAGGGGTTACCGCACATGCCTTACCAGGTAGCTCGACCCTTAACTGCGAACCAGTCGCTATGAAATCAAGCAGTATTATGTTTGTGGCTGGATTTATTGACGCAGCGGCCAGTCCTGAAGTTCTGCTTCTCCCATACCTTAAACGAAACCCTCCACTTGTCAAAGGATATGCGAATACCGGTCTTCCGGCAGCCAATTCCTCAAGATAACGGTAATTTGGCAGGACTTTCTGTGTCGATTCCTCTTTCTTTGTATCACTTCCTTTTTCCGCATGCGAAAGCTCTTTGAGCCTAAGGTATTCTGGAAGAAAGGCGAAATCCTGCTCGAGATTGTAATTTTTTGCGAAGTTCTTCATTAGTTTGTTTACCTTATTTGATTTCTGGGCGAATCCTTCGCACAAAACAAGACACACTCCTCCCCTTATCCTGTTGGTTCTTATCCTCGGCTGGTCTTTGTAGGCTGAAACTTCCCTATCACTCGTTGGATCTCCCTCTATCTCGATCGGGATATTTCTGAGAAGAAAATCAAGCTCATTAATGCCTGGTAGGTACTGTAATCTTGCTTCATAATCGTTATAGTCCGTAACCTCCACTTTTATCCTGCTTATCTCCCCTTCTGTTGCGTCATACTTTCCGTAATTGAAATGCTCCCTGAGAGCGTCAGCTATAACAACTACTGATGCTGCTGCAGTACCTCCTGCTCCCCGTATTGGTCCGCCGAAATGGCATGCAAAATATTCTTTACCATCCATCCTCTTTTTAAATTCCAGCCTAACGAATCCTTCCAATGGGGCGGAAACTATTGCAGATGTTATATAGGCCAGTCCAACGCGAATGCCCATCTCTATTGCGTCGTGTATATTATCGAATTTTATGAATTTTGAATCAGCCGTTGCTATCGCACTGTCTATGGCGACTCTCCAGTCATTTGGGCCGTATTTCTTCTCCGCTTCCCTGATAAAATCTGCCAGTCCGCTTCGTATAAGATTGGAATTCAGAACTGATAGCAAACCCTCTATCCTATCCGCGACGTCTGATGCAAGCGGGATATGGACAGGCTTTATTTTTCCAACTAGATCGTACTGCCTTTTCACTTCCGCCGATATATTGTTATAATAAGAATCCGCTTCCATCCCCAATCAGCTAATTATAACAGCAACGAAATAAAACGTTAACCATATAGGGCCGCAGCCGGGATTTGAACCCGGGTCAACGGGGCCACAACCCATTATTCTGCCTAGCTAAACTACCACGGCCATTGATTTAAATATATCAGGCCAGTATTTAATATTAATGCGGCTAAATCGGCTGTGTCATAGTTTGATCCGAAGGGACATATAAAATGGAAAAGAAAGAAGTTGAAAAGCTCATAAAAAGAAAACTGGAGGAAAAACCGGATGAGCTTGTACCTGTAAAATCTCTTAAAAAATTGGGCCTAAAACGTTACAGATGCAGCGTATGCGGCAAGAATTTCTGGAGCTTTACAGAAAAAGACAAATGTGGAGATGTAGATTGTATAGGAGAGTATACATTCTTTAAAAGAGAGATATCCACATTAAAGGCAGATTACACAAAGATATGGAAACAATTTGCGGATTTCTTCTCTAAAAGAAAACACACAGAAATAAAAAGATATCCAGTCGTTGCAAGATGGAGAGATGATATATATTTTGTGGAAGCCGCGATAGACGACTTCGCACCGTATGTTATAAAAGGCATAGCCGAACCTCCTGCAAACCCTTTAGTAGTACCACAGATATGTCTTCGATTCAATGACATAAATAATGTAGGCCTGAGTGGAAGGCACCTGACGAGCTTTGTCATGGCAGAAGAAGCGGCATTCAACACTAAAAAGAAGAAAACATATTTCGATGATGAAGCAATAAAATACATAACTGACTGGCTGCTTATCGGATTAAAAATAAAAAAAGAGGAGCTTACGTTCATAGAAGATGCGTGGGCCGGAGCAGGATACGCAGGAAACTGTCTTGAATATTTTGCTGGAGGACTTGAACTTGGAAATCAAGTTTACATGCGATATATAACAAGTGAAGATGGGCTCGAAGATATCCCGACGAAAACCGTCGACATGGGCGCTGGACTGGAGAGATGGTCATGGATTTCAAACAGGACTCCTACAATATATGAAGCTACTTTTCCAAAGGTCATAGAATTTATTAAAACCAAGGCAGGCATACGCTATTCTGATAAGGACTTGAAAGACATATATGAGTATATCGGGAAGTTAGATTTTGAAAAAACCGAATTAAACGAAGCTGTGGAAATAATAGCCGGACAAACTAAATTCAACACGGCAGAGATAAAGAAAATGATAAGCGATATGCAGGCGGTGTATTCTATAGCTGACCATTCGAGAACGCTGCTGATTGCAATACACGACGGTGCACTGCCAAGCAATGTTGGGGGAGGGTATAACTTAAGGAATATCCTAAGACGGGCCCTTAATTTTATAGGGTCAAAAAAATGGGATATAAACCTGAATGATGTTATAGAAGAGCATAAAAAAGAACTTAAGAATTTTTATCCAGAGTTGGCCAAAACTGATTGCAAAGATATAATAGACAAAGAGGTAGAAAGATACGAAGAATTCAAAAAAAGAAATTCAAAGCTTATTTCAGACGTCATAAAGAAAGACAAAATAGGAGATGAAGAGATGCTAAAGCTCTACGAATCTGAAGGTATAACAATAGACGATTTGAGAAATGCTGCAGAGCTATCTGGCAGAAAAATAATACTGCCAGAGAATTTCTACAGCTACATAAACAAGAAAAAAACAAACAAAGTTAGAAACGAAGATACCGGTCCTATACACGGAATAGAAAAAACTAAAAAATTATTCTATGATGAAAGCCTTATCAATACCAATGCAAAAATAATCAAGATAATAAAACCAGACAAAGTTATGCTGAATAGAACCATATTTTATCCGGAAATGGGCGGCCAGAAAGCCGATAACGGATACATAAATGAGAGAAAAGTATCTGATGTAAGGATATTTGATGATGTAATAATCCATTACGTAGACAGACTGGATGGTTTAAAAACTGGACAGGAAGTAAAGATTAGAGTGGATTTCGAGAGAAGAGAGCTTCTAAGAAGGCATCACACGGCCACCCACATAATAAACCAGGCATGTCGAAGAGTGCTTGGGGATTTTGTCTATCAGAACGGTGCTGAAAAAGACGTTGACAAGGCGCATCTTGATATAACTTATTTCAACAGGTTGACTGAAAAACAGACAAACGAAATTGAGAAACTAGCGAATGATATAGTTGCAGATAATAGAAGGATTACAGCCAAGCTTATGCCTCGAGACAAGGCAGAAAGCCAATATGGTATGTCCATCTACCAGGGTGGTGCGATACCAAATGCAAATTTAAGGATAGTACAGATAGAAAACTATGATGTAGAAGCTTGTGGCGGATTACATTGCGAAATGACTGGCAGTGTTGGACTTATCAAGATAATAAAAACAGAAAGGATACAGGATGGAGTAGTAAGATTGGTGTTCAAAGCTTATAGGCCAGCGTTGGAATATGTTGAGGAAACGCAGGGAATTCTAGAAAAGCTTACAGGATTGTGGAGTGTAAAACCTGATGACTTGGTCAAAACTGCGGAAAGGTTCTTTTCTGAAGCTAAATATTACAAAGACAACTTTGAGAAAGCTGAATCGGATAGGATACTGGCAACACTAGGATTAATTCAACCAAAGAAAGCTGGTGATATAATCGTAATATCTACTAAACTGGACAATACTGGCAAGATGCTTGCATTGATTACTACCGCGCAACGTTCTTCAAAAAATAATAAAATAGTACTGATCGGAAAAAATTCTGGTATTGGATTACCTGCAACTGCCGAGATAAAAACAGAGTTATTAAAAACCTATAAAAACGTAGTCGATAAAAAAACCTTTATGTTGGGATACAATTGACCCTGTGATTACAGTTATATAAATTCTGGTTGTCTCTGCGTAAAAATTGTAGAGTGATCGCCAGCATAGAAGGATTGCAAAACAAGAAATAATTAAAATGGCTTTAACAAAGTGAGCGGAAAATCCCACATCATTTACGGGTGAGAAGAGGCCACTAGTTTAACGATATATAATTTATCGATACCCTAATTTCTTATTATAGGTCTTGTGATCCACTATGTCCAGAACGAATGCTATTATCTCGATTTCGGACCCATTGTTAGTAAGAGTGTAAAGCATACGCCAAAAATTCGGAAGCTCAACTCTGAAAAGATTCGTCACGCCATACTTTCTCACATATTCTTTTGGTATCAAGTTTCTAGCCATTGGATTTCCATAGTGGGGGTTGGCACGTATCAATTCCTTTTTCATATTTATCGCCTTCAAGATAGACCTCTCTATCTTTGATTTCGACGCTTCCTTGTTTAAGTAAATGTAGACTTCCTCTGCGTCCTTAGACAGGATGACTTTGGTTATCATCATAATTCCAGTCCGCCATCTATTGCCTTCTTTAGGTAAGGGTTTGTATTATGTATCCAAGTTATCCCCTTAATGCTGATATATATCTTGCCGCTACCTTCCAGATATTGCAAGATTACCTTCAGAGTGTTGTGATTTATCTGTTTAGGCAGTTTCCTTTTTATCTCTGCTATGCTTATCGCTGATTCTTTTGAGTTCTTTATTACGCTCTCGACCATCAAAACTGTGTTCAATGTAGGAGAGTGTTCCAATCTTTTCACTGCTACCGTTTCTTCCATAATATTAATAACTTTTACTTATTAACTAATCAATATATTAGACGTATTAATATATAAACTTTCGTTTATTACCGTTCGGCAGAAATCATGAGGTAAAAGTAAAATTAACAGGCATGTATTGCCGTAAATCGTAAGCTAAATCGGTTTTCTTCACATTCTAAGTTGCCTAAATGCTGATAAAATATATATAAATTAACGGTTTATTTAACGTTTATGACAGAATTTTACAATGCAGCTGAAAGCGAAAAGAAGATGAATCTAGACTGGAAAAAGAAAAAGGTTTGGGATAAACTAATAAAGAAGAACAAGAACAAGGAGAAATTCTATTTTCTGGATGGGCCCCCATTCGTAACCAATGAAGTACATCAGGGCACAATGTATGGGATATTCATAAAAGACTCGGTGATAAGGTACAAACTTTTGAAGGGTTTTGATGTTAGGGCACAGCCGGGCTGGGATACTCAAGGCCTACCAATAGAAGTAGTAGTTGAGAAAAAGCTTGGGATAAAAAACAAAAAAGAAATAAAGGAATTCGGAGAAGACAAGTTCGTTGAAGAATGCAAAAATCTCGTTGAAAGCTACATAAAACTTAATACTGAAATAATATTGGACTATGGAGTATTGTGGTATTACAATGAACCTTATAAAACTTACAAGGACGAATATATAGAGTCTATATGGTATGGAATAAAAAGAGCATATGACAAAGGACTAATATACTCTGGTTTAAAAGCGACGTGGTTCTGCGTAAGATGTGGAACTCCAATGGCAAATTACGAAGTCAAGGACAAATACTATGAAAAAGAGGATAAATCCACATATGTTTTATTCAAACTTAAAGATGGAAGATATTTACTAGTTTGGACCACAACCCCATGGACTCTCCCATCTAATGCTGCCGTCGCCGTAAATAGCGACTTTAAATATCTAGAAACGGAAGTAGACGGTAAAACCATCATAATTGCAAAGGACAGAGAACCAGTGTTAAAAGAACTGAACAAAGAGTACAGGATAACAAAGGAACTTGAAGGCAGAGACTTGGTTGGACTAAGATATATACACCCTTTCCCAGACATTCCTCAAGTAAATAAAAACGCTGAAAAGCTCGGTATAATAATAGACGGGAAAGAAGCGCCGTCCGAAGAAGGCACCCCTTTTGTTGAGATAAATGAAGGAACTGGACTTGTACATGTAGCTCCTGGACATGGTGAATCAGATTACAAAATAGGAATTACAAATGGTTTACCAATGCTTTCGCCTATAGATGAGGGGGGCAAATTTACGCAGGAAGCAGGCTGGCTGCAGGGCGAGGACGTTCTGAAAGTGAATGATAAGATAATTGATTACCTTGAAAAGAACGGAATACTTTTCGCAGTAAGAAAAATAATTCATGATTACCCACACTGTTGGAGATGCAAAACTCCACTAATATCAATGTCAAGTAAACAATGGTTCCTTAGCATCGCTAAGATAAAGGACGAACTTATCAATATATCGAAAGGTATAAAGTGGACTCCTCCAATCTCGGAGAATATGTTTGAATCCTGGCTTGCCAATGCTGAGGACTGGGTCATATCCAGACAGAGGTACTGGAATACTCCACTCCCAATATGGAAATGTGAGGCTTGTGACAATACAACAGTAATAGGCAGCAGAAATGAACTGCTTTCGAAAGCAGGCATGAAAGAAATTAAGGATCTGCACAAAAGCAGCCTTGATAGTGTAAAGATAAAATGCGATAAATGTGAAGGGGAAATGAAAAGAGTACCTGATGTAATGGATGTATGGATAGATTCAGGCTCCTCGTCTTTTGCCTGCATGAATTATCCTGCTGAAAAAGAAGAGTTTAGTAGATATTTCCCGGCTGATTTTATATCCGAAGGTAATGACCAGATAAGAGGTTGGTTTTATTCTTTACTTGTGATGGGATACATCACAACTGATAGTCTTCCATACAAGAATGTGGCGATGCACAGATTCGTAGTTGGAGAAGACGGCAATAAACTTTCGAAAAGCGAAGGAAATTACAAGCCGATATCGGAACTCATAAAGGAAGGATATAGTAGGGATGCTCTAAGGATAACACTGCTTAAACACAGCATAGAAGATGTTGCAGTATTCACACTAAACGACCTAAAGGATGACACAAAAACGATAAATCTTTTCTACAACCTTGGAAATCTTTATTCCTCTGCAAGGGATATTCTGAAAGGGGAGAAAACCAAGGAATTAAACCTAAGAACGGAAGACCAATGGATAATCTCCAGATGGAATATTGTCAAGAAAGAAGTTCAGGAAAACCTGGATAATTTTAGAACCGACTTAGCACTCAATAAACTTATGGATTTTATTGTGAACGACTTAAGTCGGACATACTTGAAACTTGCTAAAAGCAGAATGTTCGATGACAACGATTATACGGCATTCAAGACATTTGAACACACTCTAAAAGAACTATCGGTGGCCGCTTCTGTTTTCATGCCGTTTATCTCGGAAAAGATATTCAAGACTGTGGAAAAGAAGGGAAGCACCCTTACAAGCGAATTTCCAGATTCGAATGAAGCGCTAATAGACAACGATATGGAGACTAGGATGAGACGAACGATGGATATCTTGCAAGGAATACTGTCTGCAAGAGAAAAATTAAAGATAAACTTGAGAAGGCCACTGAAGAGCGTATCAATCCCGACGGCGTACTCTGGAGAGATACTTGAGGATATAATATTACGAATGGGAAACATACTTCATATAAGCTATGAACTAAACCCAGAAGAATTTGAACCAACTATAGACTTTTCAAGATTGAAACAAAGAATGCAGCAAAATGACATGACTGTGGCAACCTCTAAGTTTCTTGAACTGACAAAAGAAACGGTGATAAGAAATCTTAGAGGAGGATTAAAGCTAACTTCGGAAGGAAAGGATTATAGTATTACATCAGCAGAAATAGATCTTAAACCCAAATCGAAGGAGACTGTGCAATTCAATGTAGGAAAAGACGTGGTTTTGATAGAGTCTGGCATGAGTGATGAAGTAAAAGTGCTTTGGATAAAGAGGGAAGTTATAAGAGCCGTGCAGAATATGAGAAAGGAACTTGGATTAAAAAGGACTGATATCATAAAACTTCACATTGCCATAAACAATGAGGAGGAAAGCAGCATAAAGAATGCAATAGTAAAGGACGTCTTTTCGAAGACTGGGAGCACTGAAGGGAAAAGCGAAAAGCTATTAAAAGTGCAAAATCTAAATATACTTGATAATAATATCGTTATTGAGGCGTATAATAATGGCTAATGCAAAAATTTACAGGGTGGAAAATGTAGTAGCGAGTATATCTCTGAAAGTTCAGATTCCTTTGAATAAACTCAAGAAACTCCCTGACACGAAATATAATCCAGAGCAGTTCCCAGGACTGGTTTTCAGGTTTCCTGACATGCATGTGACATTTCTTGTTTTTGGAAGCGGAAAATTAGTCTGCACAGGTGGACGATCAAAAGAAGACATAAAGACTGCAATGACCAGACTTCTAAAAGAACTAAAAAAAGTAGGTGTTACAGTCAAAACTGAATGGAAAATAGATATCCAAAACATTGTAGCAAGTGGTAATCTAAATAGAAACCTTGACCTTAACAAGATAGCTTACAACATAGATGAAACTGAATATAATCCAGAGCAGTTCCCAGGACTGGTATACAAGCTTGTTAATTCAAAGATAACTTTTCTGCTTTTCGGAACTGGGAAAATAGTGTGCACTGGTGCGAAGAATGTGGAAGAGATAGACGAAGCGATAAAAATACTCATCAATGCAATCAAGAAAGCGTCAAATTGAGGCGTGATGAAAAGAAAACATCTGCTTGATTATCTGACCCTTCTTTTTGGTATATTAGGGTTGGGTGCAATGATCTACCTCCTTTCCTCATTTTCTCTTAATATCATATCAAAAAACAGCTGCGATATAATAAGCAGCGTCATAAATTGTTCCAAAGTTGTTACTAGCAATTACTCTACTCTGTTTGGTATAGACTGGTATTATTATGGAATTGTATTCTTTGCCCTAATAATACTACTCTCACTTATAAGACTATTTGATAGAAAAGAAAAAGATAAAAAATTCGCCGCGATAGGAATATTTGGATTGAGTATATTTGGAGCTGCCGTTGCAGGCTATCTAATATACGTAGAATTGTTCTTGGTCCACCACATATGCATAGGGTGCACCACAGGACATATAGCCATATTCAGTATTTTGATAATCTCAATAATCAGATTTGTAAAATACAAAAATACTGTCTAGTAGTTACATTAAAATTTTGTCATAGAAAAGATAATGGTCTCTAGACTATCAAATTCCAAGAACAGATTGACTATGTCCTGTAATATAGAATTACGGTTTAAAATGTGACTGTGTGATTTACGAAGTTTTGGCTGATTAGTAATCGTACGCTGAAAATCTCGGCTTTCGCCTTGATCCTTACACGTCGATTCTATCAACGGGGTCTTCTTCCCCAGCCTTAACGATGCCTATTTTTACGGAGGGTTTCGAGCTTAGATGCCTTCAGCTCTTATCCCATAGCGTGTGGCTACGCGGCGTACCCTGTCGGATAA
>JAJZNK010000035.1:0-46705 GCA_021811735.1 Nanobdellota archaeon
CGTTAAAAGAAAAGAAAACCTTTTCAAAAAAGTTTCGAAAAGCTATATCCTTTCTTACTCCTGATGAAAGCCGGCGAGAATTTAAAAATGCCATTAATAAATTAGTATGACAGATAATCTATGTAAGAATAAATTAAATACTAAAATTTACCTTAAACTTTAATAAAGTAGTTCTTAGAGAATATTTTATAGTTGAGGTACGTACGGTTAGAGATATTCCTTAAATTCCTAATTTTTCCTACTCCTAGTGAATTTCCTCCATTTCCAACGTTTGTTACGGTTAAATCCATCTTGTATATACCGCTTAAATTACGAAGTACTAGATCTGTATCCTCCTCGCCATTAACAAAGGTTTCATCAAAAACCAAGTTTTTCATTTTAAGGAAATCAGAGTTGATTATTATGAAGTAAGAAGGCAGTATAAATTTAAAAACTTTCTTGAAAAAGAAACGATTTGAATTGTGTTTTCCACCAACTAAATAATTTAATTTCAGTCTCTTTGATAGTCTACAAAAGAAAAAAACACGCATTATACCCAGATATTTTAATGATAAAAGAGAATAATAAATAAAAGAAAGTTTATTCGATTTGACCAAATAAACTTCATTTCTTTGAATCGAGTTATTAACTACCTGAACTGGAACAGCCAACTTTACTTTGTTTGGATCTAAGGCCAAAATTTTGGAACGGACAACACTAATTTTTTCTGTTTTTTGTATATCATCATTACTTAGTACCAACCATTTGGGTTTGTAATTTGATGCGTATTTTAAACCTAAGTTACAACTTCTTGCGTAGTTGAAGAATGGGCCATTACTTTCTACAAACACTATCTGTAACCCTTTAAAAATTTTTTTGCAGTTATTTGCTAACTTACCATTATGATTGGCGGTCGGAATCACTACGACTATGTCTTTTTTTCCTTTCTGTTCAAATATTCGCATGGGAGCGCTTGGCCTATCTTTCATCCAACTTATTAATTGTTCTGCGTTGTCAAAATGGTCATAAAACCGCATAACATCCTCTGGATTTTTGCTGGTAAAAAGCTTATTAAGTTCATCCAATTTCTCTGACATGGATTAAAAATAGGTTATTTAACTATTTAAATATAGGTTATATCATGAGCTTCGAATTTAAAAAATTAGATATTCCAGAAGTCGTACTTATCACCCCAAAATCATTTCAAGATGTGAGAGGATTCTTTTTAGAGAGCTATAAAAAATCGGAGTTCTGCGCTAATGGAATAGCCGCTGAATTTAAACAGGACAACCACTCTAAATCATCAAAAAACGTTTTAAGAGGCTTACATTATCAACTAGATCCATATGCGCAAGGCAAAATTGTAAGAGTAATTACTGGAAAGGTGTTTGATGTTGCTGTAGACATCAGAGATGGATCGCCAACATTCGGAAAATGGGTATCTGCTGAACTATCTGAAGAGAATAAACAGATGCTTTGGATTCCTACGGGATTTGCGCACGGATTTCTTACATTGGAGGACAACACAAACGTATTGTACAAGGCCACTGATGAGTATAATAAAGAAAGCGAAGGCGGGATTATATGGAATGACCCAGAGATAGAAATAAAGTGGCCCACCGATAAACCCATATTATCCGAAAAAGACCTAAAACACCCTTTATTAAAAGATGCAAAAACAAATTTTAAGTACCAGAGAAATGATTGATTTATATGAAAGTAATAGTTACTGGAGGAGCAGGGTTTATAGGTTCGAATTTTATAATCTATTGGCTTAAAAACTATCCTAATGATCAAGTTGTTAACATTGACAAGCTTACATATGCTGCTGACCTAAGAAACTTAAAAGGAACAAATAAAAATTACAGATTCGTAAAAGGAGATATATCAGACAAAAAATTTGTTGAAAAAAACTTTAATGACGCTGACATAATAGTAAACTTTGCCGCCGAATCTCATGTTGATAACTCTATAAAAAATTCAGAGAATTTTGTAAAATCTAATATAGTAGGAGTCCACAATCTACTTGAAGTCGTGAGAATAAATAATACACGATTCCACCAAATCTCTACGGACGAAGTTTATGGGTCATTACCATTAAAATCCAGCAAAAAATTCAGAGAAGATTCTAGATATGATCCGAGAAATCCCTACTCTGCGACGAAAGCATCGGCAGACTTCCTAGTAAGAGCATACTATAATACGTATAGAATACCTGCCACAATTTCAAACTGTAGCAATAACTACGGACCAAACCAGCATCCTGAGAAGCTTATACCCAAAACAATATTAAACGCTTATCTTGGCAATAAAATAGGAATATACGGAAACGGCAAACAAGTAAGAGATTGGATATATGTAGAGGACCATTGTTCAGCAATAGACAAAATAATAAAAAAGGGCAAAATTGGCGAAACATATCTAATTGGAGAAAATGGGGAACAAACAAATATTGATTTAATCAAAAAAATATTGAAATTGATGGGAAAGCCAAACTCACTAATAGAGTTTACAAAAGACAGACCTGGGCACGATCAAAGATACGCAATAAATGCAAGTAAAATAAAAAAGCAGCTTGGGTGGAAACCAGGATTTACATTCAATGAAGGAATAGCGCTAACGATAACACACTACTTAGAAAACAAGAATAAGTATCTACCAAAGGTCGCTCAGAGATGAAAACTTTGGTTATTGGTGGAAGTGGATTTGTAGGTTATTATATAAAAAAATACTTCGACTGCCAGGGCACGTCATTAACAGGAAAAGAGGGTTGCCAAAAATTAGACATAACAAGTGAAAGAGATATAGGAGAATTTATAGGAAAAAATAGACCGGAATTGATAATTAACTCGGCTGCTATGGCAAATGTTGAACTATGTGAAAAAGAAAGTAATAAGTCTATGCTAGTAAATGGACAGGCCGTTGAATGGCTTGCTAGAAGCGCACAAGAAAACAATGCAAAATTCGTACAAATATCGACCGATTATGTTTTTGACGGTGAAAAGGGAGATTATAATGAGTTGGATAAACCTAATCCGATAAACCAGTATGGAAAAAGCAAATTAGTTGGGGAAGAAAACGCACTTAGGCACGATGCTATAGTGCTAAGAATAGAAATGCCTTATGGAATTAACTTTGCAAAGAACAAAAACACATTTTTTGAATCAGCACTAAATAATCTATCAAATGACAAGGAAGTAAACGCTGCTATAGACCAAATAATATCACCAACATACGTTGAAGATGTGCCAAAAGCAATAGAAACGTTGATAACTAATAGTAGGACTGGAGTATTTCACCTAGCGTCAAAAGAAAAACTAAGCCGGTATGATTTTGTAACTCAAATAGCGAGAACTTTTGAATTAAATGCTGATTTAATAAAAAAAGTTAGCTTAGATGATTTTAAATTTGATGCAAAAAGACCAAAAAAGACGAGTTTAAATACTGATAAAATATCAGAAATATTTACGATAGATAGTTTAAATAGAAACTTAAGTAAAATTAAAGATATGTATAAAACTTAGCGATTGAGAAGTTCCTTTATGATATTAGAAGCAGTTATCAAACTATCAAATGTTCCCGCATCCAGCCACGGCTTATTCAAAAAAGCATGGACTAATTTCCCGTCTTGCAAATATAGATTATTAACGTCAGTTATCTCTAATTCTCCACGTTGAGAAGGCTTTAGTTTATGAATCTTGTCAAACACTGTAGAATCGTACTGATATAACCCTGTTACAGCATATTTTGACTTTGGCACTTTGGGCTTTTCCTCGATTTTTATTATTTTATTGTTAGAATCGAACTCTGGGACTCCAAATCTCTGAGGATCTGAAACTTCCTTTAGAAATATCTTTGCGCCAATAGTAAAGGATTTTATGGATTCTGATATATCATCCAATATAATATTGTCACCAAGTATAACCGTTATATTATCATTGTTTACGAATGCCTCTGAAAGTGCCAGAGCTTGTGCAATCCCTCCTGCCTCATCTTGGAGTGCATAGTGAAAATTCGCTCCAAACTCTTTACCTGAACCCAAAAGACTTAAAAAATTACCGGCGTGTTCTTTTCCAGTTACAATAATTATATCAGTAATACCTGCCTTTGTAAGGGTCTCAATAGGATAATATATCATAGGTTTGTTGTAAACTGGTAAAAGATGTTTATTTGTAACTTTTGTCAGAGGATATAACCTACTTCCAGTGCCACCGGCCAATATTACACCTTTCATTCTGAAATTAGATGAGTTGTATTTAAATAGTTGTAGAACTAACCAATTTTAGTTGATATCGAATCTAGGTAGCCAAAATACAAGTATATCACAATAAGATGGAAACTCACTACAAATTCAAAAAAACTGTAAAACGCTTTCGACGCGTATTTCTAAGTAAGTTAAATAAACGTTACAGAATGGCACATTTTCGTGCTACTCCTGTGATATTATATGGAAATAAAAAAATAGTATTTAATAAGACACAAAAAGATTCCGCTATGGCATTGTTAACCGTAGCTAATAAGTATATGATAGAACTGTCCGATAAAAAACTCACTTATACAACGTGGAAAGTTGAACCAGATAAAGACACCTTCACAGTTCCGAGTAAAATAAGATTTTCGCTGAATTCTTTAGACCCGATGATTTTTGCGGAAACTTTTATTTATGACATTCATTTTATTGAGCATAATTTGAAGAATAAAATTGTAGTTGAAGGAGGGGCATTTGTCGGAGATACTGCATTGTATTATGCAAATAAAGGAGCAAGGGTTTATACTTTCGAACCAAACTCTGTAAATTTCACAAAACTAAAAAATAATATAAAGCTAAATTCGGTTCTATCAGAAAGAATAACTCCCATAAATGCTGCTATGGGAAAAAATGGTAAACTAAAATTTGAAATAGAAGGATCTGGTGGATCAAAATCATTGGATGATACAAAAATTCGCAGCAATAAGAACAATTGGGTGGAAACCGAAAGTTATTCTATTGATAAGATTCTATCGGAATACAACATTAAAAAACCTTACTTATTACATTTAGATATAAAAGGACAGGAAGAAGAGATAATAAAACAAAAAGGCATAACGAAATTTAAGAGAATACGACTAGAGTATTCGTTTTATTTGTGGAAGAACAAAGATGTGGCGAATTTGAATTATCTGATTGACAAATTACAAGCGGCTGGATATACTAAAATTAGAATTTTTAAACATAATAATTTAGAAATTCCACTTGAGATTCACGGAACTATTGACGCTTCCAAGTGAGATAATTTTGTTTTGTAGACACTTTTAAACTATCACTAATGTAATACTACCTAATCGAATATCATTGAGATTTATTTGTTCTTGAGTGGATTGAGATATCTTATATACTCATTAAACTCTGACGTAGATTGGCTAACCAAACTAGTTATAGGATGTAGTATTAATCTTCAACTCAAAAGTAGAGTCTATTTTTTTACAGTAAATATATCTCAGAAAATTATAAATGTTAACTTTCGAGGTATTTTTTCGCTATGACATAACCTTTTTTCAGATCCGCTATGAAATATCCATTTTCTTTTATTTTGTCTCTTAGAATATCCGCTTCCGTGAATTTTTTACTTTCTCTGAACTTCTCTCTTTCATCAGCCATCTGGGTTATCTCCCTTGGTATTTCGTAATCCTTGTAGACTCCGAGGAAACTTTGCATTTTATCGATTCCACCCTTTAAAACTTTGTATTCGCTGCTATCTATCCTTCCTTTCTCAACCCTTGAATCCGAAAGATCCAGCAGCGCAAAAAATGCCACCAATGCCGAATGTGTATTGAAGTCGTTGTTTACTGCGGCTTTAAACTCCTCAATAAGCCTTTTCACAGTTTCATTTACCTGTTGCTTTGAAAGTTCATTGTCTTTTTCCGTATATCTCTCGGTCTTCTCGAGAGATTTCATTGACAAGTCTATCTTTTTAAGCAGGCCCTCGTATTTCTTCAGATTATCGAAAGTGAAATCCAGTCTGTTCCTGTAATTGTTGTCCAGCACCATTAATCTGAACGACAGCGGATCGAAGCCTCTGCCCTCCAAGTCTTTCAGTGTGTAGAAGTTGCCTAGTGATTTTGACATCTTCTGATTGTTCACGAGCAGATGCTCGCAGTGTACCCAGTAATTTACGAATTTCTCTCCTGTGTACGCTTCCGACTGGGCTATCTCGTTCTCATGATGTGGGAACATCAGGTCGACTCCCCCGCAGTGGACGTCTATAGTCTTTGCAAGGTGCTTTATCGCCATGGCCGAGCATTCTATGTGCCAGCCGGGCCGTCCCTTCTTTAGTTCTCCATCCCAGTAAACCTCTCCATCTTTGGCGTCCCAGTATTTCCATAAAGCGAAATCGGTGGCGCTTTCCTTGTCATATTCATCGCCCTTTATCCTAGAATATTTCCCGTCAACGGTCATTCCTGACAGCCTGCCGTAGGCTTCGAACGCTGAGACTTTGTAGTATATCCCATCATCGGCTTCGTAGGCGTATCCGGTCTTCAGCAGCTTCTTTATGATAAGCTGCATCTTGTCGATGTTCTCCGTCGCCTTCGTGAACTTGATGTTCTTTTCGACGTTCAGCTTTTCCAGGTCATCCATGAAATATTTCGTGTAAATGTCAGTGTACTCCTTCAAAGACATCCTGCGTTCTGCCGCACTTTTTATCGTCTTGTCATCCACGTCGGTTATGTTCATTACCTGCTTTACCTTGTAACCATCCAATTCAAAAGCCCTTTTGACTATATCATAAAATATGAACGTTCTCAGATTGCCTATATGCGCATAGTTGTAGACCGTGGGGCCGCACGTATACATCGTGACCGTTCCCTCTTTCAAAGCCTTGAATTTTTCCTTTTTCCTTGAAAGCGTATTGAAAAGCTCCATATAAAGGATAGTTTGCCGAGGGTTATAAGCATTAAATTAGAATGTGTGATATGGATGTAAAAGCGTACGACACCGCAATCTATTCCGCATCTGGAGAAGATTAACCAAGCGTACTAAAACCAAGACATCTATACGTTTTATCCCTATAAGAAACAAAATGCTTACATTTTATTCACCATTGTAACATCTGTAATACGACTGCTGATAATCCTTGCCAGCCTGTTAATCGTTGAGAGACATGTTACGATATGCTGGGGAAAATTCGCAAAAACCAGAGAAAATGTTGATTGATGTGCAGCACCCGAAAATTTAATTTGGCGTTTTATGGGAGAATTTAGACATGCAAAAGATTATTTAACATCTAGAAGCCACTTCCACAAAGGAATGAATTTAATTTTTTTATCTTGGATTTTTTCCTCGTTTTCATAGTCCCAAGTTATGATTAAAAGATTGTTACAATGTATATCTTCAGATGCATTTATTATGCCGGAAATTTCTCTGAGCATTATTTCGTCTCTTGAGGATGCATAAGTAACCTGTATAAGAGTTGTTACAGCCGGTCCGCTTCTTAATACAAAATCTACTTCACTTTCCTGATTACTCCAATAAAAAATTTCCAACAAAGGGTCATAAGTTCGTTTTTCTCTTAATTTTATAAACACTGTATTTTCCATCATGATCCCAAGATCATCAGACATGTAGAATCCCGCTGCCATTCTTAAACCATTGTCTACGATGTATCCCTTACTTGGATTTCGTAGCTGTTCCTTTAATGAACGTGAAAATTTTGGAATCAAAAAAAGAAGCATCACGTCTTCAAGCATTCTTATATAATTTATTGCCGTCCTTTTCGTGATTCCCTGTTTTTGTTTATGCATTTTATACACATTTGAAATAGAAAGGAGTTTTGTCATATTTGACAAAGAGTACCTTATAAGCTCTTTTATTAGCGGTTTATTACGGACAGAAAACCTTTCGAATATGTCTCTTACAAGTAAAGTATTTAGGTATTCTTGAAGAAGCCTTATACGCGTTATATCGGTCTTCTCCAAAACCACTCGCGGAAACCCTCCGAACTTCATGTAGTCCTTAAGTAAAGCTTTTATCTTAAACCGCAGTGCGGTGTACTGAAAATTCCTATCAAGTTTTATATTATTTACAAGTAAAATCTCTTCGAAAGAAAAGGGGAGCATTTCATAACTTAATGTCCTTCCTCTGAGCGATGAAGCTATCTCCTTGCTTAGTAACTTGGAACTTGAACCAGTTAGGAATATTCTTACCTTTTCCCTATCGTATATCCTCCTGATAGCTATTTCCCAATGGTCTATATTCTGTACCTCGTCAAAAAACAAGTAAACTGTATTTTCCTTATTTTCGGGATAAAGTTCATAATATGCTTCCAATAACTGTTCGAAATCTGACAGCTGAAACGGCATAAGTCGTTCGTCTTCAAAACTTACGTAAAGAATACGATCTTTTTTTATTTTCTCTTTAGTTATAAGTTCTTCAATCAATTGATAGAAGTAGTATGTTTTACCACTCTGCCTGGGACCGTATACAGATATTATACTCCTACTGTTCAAATCTACATGAATTATCTTTCGATTTATAATGTCCTTTGGTAGTTCGCTTTCTTGAAATTCGTTTATTACTAGCTTTGCTTTTTCTTTTTCCATATGGTATCATATAAGATACCATAATAAATACTTATTGGTACCCTATACAGCACCAATTCATACAATCCAAAGATATCGAGTAAACCTGTTAAAGTATTTTGAGAAACGAAAGGATCGATTTACGCGTTTGGAATACCGATTGTTGGTTATAAATATCCATTTGATTGTGATTTGTTGACAAGAAGCGATTAATCGTGAATTGAGATTCGCAAGGTATATACGATTTTATCACTTGGAGTAGTATAGGTCTCGTTTGGGAGCGTAAAAGTCTATCTTTGGAGAAACCACTCTGACTGCATAGCAACTGTAAGCCATTATATTTTTAGGGTTTGCCGCAAATTATAAACATTAAGACAGCCGCGTAATCGGGTGTTAAACGTTATCGAATTGGTTTATAGCTATTATATTCCTATCGTGCTTAAAAACAGCAGCAGAGGGCTTACCGCGAAGACTAGGTTAAGCACCATGATCACAACCTGCAGTCTCACCTTATATAGCCAGTATGCCATGGCAGAGTATGCTGCTATGGTTAAGGATCCAACCCCCAAAGCCAAGCCGGTCATCAGGGGATTTGAGCCTGTGTCAAATGCAAATCCCACTGCAAGAAAAACAAATCCGATGCTTCCTACCACACCAATGGGCTCTTTCTGATAGTAACCTGTCGTTGTCAAGTACGCGATTATTATGGCAGATATCACAAGAGTGACCGTGAGAGCGTACACTGGTGCAAGCTGAAGTATGCTTGTTATCACCCCTGCTATGGCTATTACCTCCATCGCCTGCACAACTTTCTGCCTGGATGCCGATGCCGACGCAAAGAGTATCAATGCGCCTAGAAAGATTAGCAGTCTCTGCACCGACGAACCGTAGGGTATCAGGTACACTGAAAGGATTAGTATGACCATTGCAGCCACGGATATATAAAAGAAGAAATCATCAATTCTTTTCACTCTTCTTTCCATGAGAATAGAGAATGCATCCGATATATAAAATGAACTCCATTTGAAAAACGGGCGAGAAGAAGGCATGTTGCAGGTTATTGTCCGTTTGAAACAACGCATGCTGCCGCTTTGCAGAAAATCAATATTTTAATACTAGACTATATTATAGTTCATATGTTATTCGGAAAAAATGGGAGATACTTGGGGGGCATTTTGTTGTTCGTAGGGCTGCTTCTGTTCGTAGCGGTATTTGCAGGGTTTTCTTCCGGATTTTTCTCGCATTCTTTTGCACAATCGGCGATAAAGGAGATAGTGAACTATACGGTCTCACAGGACCAGTTGAACAGCGTAATAATCAGCACTAACACCACTGGACTTATAAACACAGTCACGCCTCAGCTAAATTCTGAAATATCCAACGTAAACTGTGGGATGGGTTGTATCGCGTCTAGTTATATCGACAGCCTGACTGGCGTTAAAATACCTATGGACAACATTGACCTTTTCCATTATGAACTCCTCTTTTTAGCAATAGCGATAGCAGGTGCCGTGCTGATGTTCTTTTCCTATAAACAGGAGAAAAAACTAACGGCTATAGGCAAGAACGTGATATCCTCCTCCATAATATCGATAGTGCTCTTTTACTTGCCGCTTGCTTTCATTTTACCGTTACTCCTCTCGTTCACCGTTTCATCATATTCTGTTAGGGTTCCGACTGAAGTGTTCTCAGGGTTTACTGCGTCCATATTCACCATCGATGTCATAGTTGTGATTGTCGGTTTGGCGCTCATTATAGCGGGAGCCATAATCAAAAGAATAAAAAGCAATCCTGTACAAAGCACTGGAACTAAATTGATAATCACGAAAAAATAAGGTCCTGCAAATGGGATGCGTGAAATTTTCAAAGAACGGGACATCCTGCTAAGTGATCTTCGTAGGATTTGCATTTTCCGTTGCAAATTCAATCTGGGCATTCCTGATGTATATAATGCCGTCAATATTCATCATAACCTTTTCAATCTGGTATATCTCAAGGGAGTCTGATTCAGCTTTCGGATAGTGATAACCGTCGTTATTGCGAGTCGAATATTATCGACATGTGATAATATAAAATTCACACAATGCTAACTATTGTAAAAATATTTAAACACATGTAATATTATAATAACATATGTTAAAGATAATTAACAATATGAAGCCATTCTTTGAGGATTGTTATGAACGAATAAGTGTTAGGAAATATTCGAAACTCATAAAAGTATCCCCACCGACTGCGTCCAAAATACTGAAGAAATACGAAAAAGAGGGATTACTGGAAGAATCGCAGTTTGAGAGATATCTTTTTTTCAATGCAAGGCGAAGTAACAAAGACTTTTTGGATCTTTCTAGGTTGTATTGGAGATATCAATTGTCGGAAATATTGGCGCTCATAGAAAAACGTTTGGTAACTGAGCCCGCAGTGGTGCTTTTTGGATCTCTATCCAAAGCAGAAGTCAAAAAAACATCCGATATTGACATAGCAATCGTGGGAACTAAAAAAAATGCCACTGTAATTAGCGCGGCCGAATTATCCGAATTCGAAAAAAGGCTTGGAAGAAAGATAGAAATATTTGAATTTGAATCATTGCCGAATTTAGCAGAGTTGCCTCTTTTTAAAGCAGTATTAAATGGGTATATACTTATGAACACCTTATGAGGTTATGGACTGGAAAAACTGCCTGGATTCAGCAATTGCAAAGAAAATAACTCCTGATACAGAACTAATAAAATCTCTGTTAATCTCCTCGAGTAACAAGCTTGAATCTGCCAACTTGTTAAAAACCAATGAAGTGACGGCAAGCTCAAAGTTTTCTCTGGCTTATGATGCACTAAGAGAAATATTGGAAGCCGTGGCGATAAAAGAAGGATATAAAATATACAATCATGAGTGTTATGCGTGTTTTCTGGGCGAGGAATTCGGTAAAAAAGATGAGGCTACAGAATTTGATTATTTTCGTAGAATAAGGAATAAGATAAATTATTATGGCGAGAACCTATCGGTTGAAGACATCTCTTCGTTAATAAAAAGAATAGAAAACCTGATTGAAACAATAAAGCACTTTTAGAGCAATACTATCGCATCCCAGAAAACGGTTTTTATAGTTATTTAGAGATTACTGAGTTAACGCTAGATTGTCGTCTTTATTAACGTTAATATCGTCACAACCAATGTTGATATGGCTGGCAAGAAGGATTTGTATACTTGCTAATTTATAATAATTTCAGTATTTCCTACGACTCTTTCGGTACGCCGTACTCTCAGAAAATCCGATTCAGCTTTCGGGTAAACTATTAACTGCTTTCTCCTTCGTAATACTCTTTTAGAACCTCATTAGAGTTGTTCTCTATCTGTTGTTCTATGATTTTTTCTTCTTCATCCATAGTTGGAATTAAATGCGTCCCTAATATAAAAACGTTAACGTCTACTTGTGACTGCTCAGGTGATTTTTCTAATATCTCTCTGAAATTCTTCATAAGCCATTTGTTCTCAAGTAACGATGAATCGCCACTGGCGACTCCACATGCTACTTTTCATCAAGTTTTTAATGCCGTTTATTGGATAATCTTTTGTTGTGACCAGATACAACATCCGCATTTCTATAGTTGTTGGCGGTTATATACAGCATCAAAACCATCGCGGCTGTCGTCAACGCGACTCCTGCTGCCTCTACATACCATGATAAAGTTACAAGGTACACAAGCACTCCATCGGCGCTGAGAAGTATCCCTGCGAAAAAAAGATATGCGCTAAAATTCACATATCTGGAATCACGCTTTATGAACAGCAAAAAGCCAAGTAGCAGTCCAGCTAGGACAGGCATGAGGAAAAATGCAAACACGAGATGCGCATTCATATAAGCCATATCGTAGATGTATCCTGCTCCACCGTTTGGAGGTGCTCCCGGACTGCCGAAGCCATAATAGACCTCGTTGAATTCTATTATGTATCCGATGCCTATCATAACAAACACGGTGGCTACCCATACAAGAAGTTCGGCTACTTGGATCAGTTTAATGCTCTTTTTTCTGGAAAGAACGAAGTAAATACCTACTACAGATATCAACGCGCCTACTCCTATCAATCCCGTCAGGAAATCATCAAAGGCAAGGCCGTTCATTCCTCCAGATCCCGATGTGAACAATGTAGGTATGGAATATGTGCTGAATGAGGATATTATGTATATATAAGTCATTCCCACCGTGCCTATCATTGAAACGACCATGCCGATGTTTACCAGCCTTCTTTTCCCCTTGGTTAAATTTTCGTACCCGAAGCCAATAAGCGCCAAAGCGACTATCCCTCCCATGATGGCAGGAAGCATTTCGTGAGAATGTGATGTCAGAAGATTTACTAGAAAGGATGATGTTCCTCCAATGGAATTCATGAATGAATTAAACAACGGAATCGTGCCGAAACCGTAAAGATAGCCATATTCATATATCATCCCCATAATTGTTGCGGCTCCTGCAGAAACAGTGGAGAACACTACGAGTAGATAAGCACCCCATATCTTTTTGAATCTTGCCTTGTCCCTGAAGGGGACTACAAGCAACCCTAAAAAGAAAAGAAAGGCAATGCCTAGCATCCATACGTCTCTCGCACCTTGGATTATATAATCCGCACCCTGTGTCGCCACGGGGTAGAATAAAACAAGACCTACAATGTTTAAAATTAACAAGGGAACTGTGCTGACGCTTATGATTCTTGAGATCTTTTTGGGCAGCTTCAGGACAAAAGAGGCATAGATTATAAGTAAGAGAGCTAAGGGAATCATTACAGTGTGATAATAATTTATTGTATCGCGTGTAAAATCTCCTAGCTTGAACAAAGAAACCTCTGGAATCAGGGGACTTACTGCCACCATAACAACGATGTAAAAGATAAGTATGAAAATGTTGAACTTTTCTCCCGCTAAAACCTTGATGCCTGTACTTGCCATCCTATGTCTTATACTGCCACGGAGATTATAATCCTCCTAATAGTAAGCTTACGTCTCTCTTTTTAATACTTTTAACACTTTCTGAATTATAGAAAACCCTGCTAGAAATAGATCACATTGAGAATAAGCACTGTCAGCACGGCAATCAAGTAAATATTCAAAAAGTTGAAAAATGAGAGTGCTGCTGCCTTTGGTTTTATGAGAAAGACTGTAAGCAAATACATGAATATTATGTTTAAGGCAATCATAAGCAGCATGGGGAACAATGATAAACCAAGTTCAAAAATCAATGCGAATGACAGAATCACAGCTGCTATGGAAGACACTGCTATAGCACTGCCCCATACATTTTCCTTGAACACAGTAGGAAGCATGGGAATTTTCGCTTTCTTGTAATCTTCCGTGTACTTTACCGCCAGCGACCATATGTGGGGTGGAGTCCAAAACAGCACAAACATGAACAGTAGAAAACCAACTAATAATGACGCCGAGTCTGCAGCGAGAAAACCGAACAGCACAGGTATTGCGCCGGCAAAAGACCCCCATATTATATTTTGGTATGTTCTGGGTTTAAGCCAATAGCTGTAGATAAAGATATTATCGAATATACCAAATGTCATAAGTCCCAGAAACTGTAGTCCAAGCATAAAACTAAGGACAAGTGCCGTCGCAAGTAAAATCGTACCTATGCCTATCGCTGTTTTGGCGCTTATCTCTCTGGTGACCAAAGGTCTGTGCCGTGTCCTGTTCATCACCTTATCAGCAGGCAGGTCTATGAGGTTGGTTATTGACTCGCACCCCGCTGTTCCACTCGCGAGAGCTATAATAACTAAAATTAACCTGAATGTGTAGAATGAATGGGTTAGAAGACTTCCAAGGATAAAACCTAAAATAGCCGTGACAACTAACACACCCCAGAGTACTGGTTGCGTCATCTTAAAGTAAGATATTGCCCGATTTCCCATAGTTTTTAATTTTACCGTTTTTTACTCCACGGATAATTTGGACTTTACCCAGTCCATAAATCTCTTGGACCTGACCAACAACAGATTCGCTTCTTTTTCGCTGCTAGATGTTTCTGTATACCCAAATTCGTTCCTTTGATCGAGTGCCCCAGCCAATATATCTTTTTTGGATTCGTTATTTGATGCTGCTTGTACATGTAATTGTATGGCTTCATTGTGATTCTTACTGGCTCGTCTTCCAAGCATCGAAATACAAAACGCATCGTTAGCAAGTATTATGGACTGTGCTGCATCGAATGCCGCCGCGTTTAACCTGCCTTTCTGATAGTTTTCCAGCGCGGAGTAATAGAATTCCTCTGATTTTCTTATAAATTTATCGGCTTCGGCTTTTCTCACTTCTCTTGCCATACTAATGCCTCCAGATCTTTTCCGTATAGTAATTTATATCCTGCAAAGATATTTATGGTAAATTCATTCCCTGCTTTGGCATCGGTAATAAAGCGTTTAATATTCATCGCAATTGGAGATATGTGAATGCCGGATTTTACAGTGATTGTGCTAGCAATATCAGATAACTTGTCTCTGTCGAGTGGCTTTTCATATAACACCAATAAATCTATATCGCTGCCTATTTTCAGACCTTTGACCGCTGAACCAAAAAGTACTATGCTCACAGGGTTTAGCTTTTTGCATTCCGATACAACTTCTTTTTCTATTCTATCCAAAAGTCTATTTTCCTCGTTGAATGCTGTCTTTACACTGTCTGCCACAAAATTTGATGAAAATGAATAAAGCATTGTATTTCCAATGGATTTCTCATACAGCATACCTTTATCACGAAGGTCCTTTAAACACTCGTTTGTCTGAGATTTGGAACTGTTCAGAATTCTTGAAATCTCAGAGCCGCTCAGAGATGTATTTCTACGCACCAATAATCCGATGATCCTAGTCTTTAATCTGGAATCGAATATTTGCTCAAACATACCTATATTACACTTTTTCTGACTTTTATATCTTTAGAAATATCAAACGATTGTTCGATTTATCGAACATCTAAAAGATTACTCTTTGAGAATTACTGATGCAAGGGGTTTCAATAAGAAAAAGCGTTGTGACAACGAATACGGTGGTTAAGTTCTTTCCCAGTCTACAACTATTCTTTTAATTTTTCTGCACTGTTCCAGACCCTATTAAAATATCGTTTAAACCCATCGGTCATCCGTTCGTTATCTATGAGTATAGCCGTTGGAGAATTGCCCCACAATGTTATTACAGTTTTATCAGAGTATACTGAAATTACCAATGGTGTTTCTTCTTTGTTTGGTAATATCCGTAATTTTGTAAGTTTCTGTTTTTCATATGTTTTTATAAATTCTATGGCATCGGCAAAAAGCACCATTCTTTGTCTTACCATCTGCCTTTCTCGCGCCCTGTTCCATTTCTTAAAAAATTGACGCATAGGTAATTCTATGTTGGAAACGCCTAATACAAGTTCTTCATCGCCCTTCTTTAAGGAATTTAATATGTTATTGAAAACTTTTTCCACCCCGCTATAGCCCTGATAGACAAAAACATCCTGTTTTTGTTCTGGTTTTTGTGAATTTTGCATTTTATCAAGAATTGGTATAGCTTCTCTCGCTCGTCTCTCCAGATCCTTTGCAATCTCTACTAATTTAGACGGGTTTTCAGCCGCAAAGTACTTCCGTTTTCCGACCAGCGTATAATGAACAAGGCCGCGCTTCATAAGTTTTTCCAGATTTGCATAAACAATTGAGCTGTAAAGCCCGCTATTATGGATTATCTCACCGGTTTTAGAACTGCCCAACTCTAACAGAGTCAAATAAGTTTTTGTTTCGGATTCGCTCAGACCTAAAGCATTCAAAAGCGCGATTATTTGAATATTACTCTCCATAAAAAGAGAATAAATTCTTTATATAAAAATTTATCTCTCATAAAAGGATGAGAGACAACACATCGCAGAAAAAAACAAATGCGAATAAGTTGGACGCTGTAATAGAAGTGACTGGACAGACCATATACAGAGCCCGCATCTTTAACCCTGTTTCCCGCTCTGAATTCGAGGACATAGAGGATGGTGCGATAGAGGTTGACGAAAAGGGGAAAATTTCAAAAATTGCCAAGTTTAGTGAGTTTAAAGATAAAAAGGCAAAGATAATAGATTATCGCGGCAAGATAATAATGCCTGGACTGATCGACTGTCACGTCCACTTACCACAATATGATATGGTTGCGATGGATGGTTACGAACTTTTGAATTGGCTAAATGAATATACATTCCCTGCAGAAAGGCGTTTTGAATCGCCAAAATTGGCAAAAGACGCTGCCAGTAGATTTTTCCATGCGCTTAAAGCGAATGGCACGACTACTGCGGCAGTCTATAACACAGTGCACAAAAATGCTACCGACATCGCATTTGAGGAGGCCGAGAAATCCGGTTTAAGAGTATTTATGGGTAAAGTTATGATGGACCAGAATTCTCCGGATTTTTTGCAGGAGAAAACCGAGGAATCACTTTTAGAAAGCGAGGAATTGTGTAAAAAATGGCATGGAAGGGATAATGGACGAATAAACTATGCATTTACACCCAGATTTGCGCCGACGTGCAGTGAGAAACTGATGGAAGGGGTAGCAGATTTGGCGAAAAAATACAATGCATACATACAAACACATCTGTCTGAAAACCGCAGCGAACTTTCTTGGGTTAAAGAACTTTTTCCGCAGAGCAAGAACTACACTGATGTTTATTATAATGCCGGAATACTCACGCAAAAGACCATAATGGCTCACAGCATATGGGTTAATCCTTCCGAATTGAAATTACTGGCTCAGACTTCAACGAAGGTTGCACACTGTGCCAGTTCCAATTTCTTTTTGAAAAGTGGGATTTTTGACTTAAACAGTACTTTAGATGCTGGAGTGGATGTAGGCTTGGGTTCTGATGTTGGCGGAGGCCCGAACCTATCTTTGTTTAGAGAAATGTCGAACGCGTGTAATATGTCAAAAACCCGATACATACAAGAAAATGGCAGTACTAAAAATCTAGATTCTATAGGCGCGTTTTATCTGGCTACAAAAGGAGGGGCGAAAGTATTAAGTTTGGACAAAGTAATTGGAGACTTGACTCCTGGGAAAGAGGCAGATTTTATAGTAGTGGACGCGACACTTGTTGACCCGCAAAACGGTGCGAAAAACAAAAGTGGGAAAGAAATTTTGTCACAATTGGTTTACCGTGCCGATGACCGTGTTGTTTTTGCCGCTTATGTTAGGGGAAAGAATATCTATTCTGTCCTACAAAATATGAAAAACTGATTTGAATTCTCCATCGCTTGGAGAAATCTGCCTTTAGAACTATGACAATAAAAGGTGAGCGCGCGAGTCGAACGCGCCTACTTCGTTTACGGCTATGTTCCTAAAACGCTTAACAGCATTTGCCATTTGCAGACGAATACATAGCCGCTCTGTCAGCTCACCACATTATATAGATTATAACAGTGTAGTTTATATTGATACCTTTATTTAAGAATTATGGCTTTTTTTACAATCCTTATGAATTCTTTTGCATTGCCTAAAAGTATTAGGGTGTCTTTTTTGCTGATATCTGCTAGAATATTATAAGAACTAACTTGTCTGCTGTCCATAGCTTTACTAAGATATTTTGAAAATTTACTATCTAGCTTACCTGTCTTTACGTAGTACCTACTAAATTCGGATATGACACTTCTATGAGTTTTTGGTGGTTTTGCCCCCGCATTTACTATGGCACCGTTGGCACAGTAAAACATTGCATAATATGCTAGAGACGTAGCAACTCTGAACCTAGACTCATTGTAATTTGAATATGCTCCCTCTAGCGTATCATCTGCCAGTTCTAAATAACTTTTAATCAGTTTCTCCGAATACCCATTTTCCATATAGTTTAACACCATCTGTTTTAACATTGTCAATAAACGGCACTTTAAGCAAAACCTGTGCCGCCAGCTCTTTCAGCGTAATAAAAAACATTGAGATAAGAAATGAGAAATCGTTTTCTAACTCAAAATCCGTGGCAATTGTATAGATAGCATCCTTGAACGCCGGATTGTGCGCATAAGGTGTCACTATAAATAGATCTATATCACTACTTTTTTTAGCTTCTCCTCTCGAGACCGACCCATAAAGGAGTATAGAATCTATTTTATTCCCTAACCTAAAAGTTACTCTCTTTACAAATTCCTCTGCCATAGCTCGATATTCGGCACTTATCGCCTCTGCCATGTCAATTAATAGCTGAATAAAGATTTAAACATTATTTGTTACTATCATTGAAGTAGATTCTGTAAACTCACGATAATAATATAAACTACTGTAGACATCATTGCCGGTCGACCAAAGGAAAGTATTAAAATATTTTGTCTATATTATTGTGTGAATTCAGTAAAATCTGCCGCATGATTTGGTCTGAAATTAACGATTGCTATTATATCCTCCACATAAGGTCTTCCTTCCTATAAATCTTAACTATCTGTGCACTGCTTTTCTTTACGCCCAGCTTTCCGAAATCTATCTTAAGTTTATAGGCCGGTTTTTTCGCGTTGGGAAAATCCTCAATGTCTATTATCCGTCCAGAACGCATGTCGATTGACTTGAAAACGTCAAAATCCACTGTTTTCATCAGCCTTTAACGTTTTTCTTAAAGAGGGAGAATATCCTTCTTCTGAAGATATAGCCCACAAAGAAAACCACGAAGATGACAGCAACATATACTCCTGCCTTTTCAACGACATTCGCAATGGATTCCCAGTTACTGGAAAGATAATAACCAGTGTATATCAAAAAACCAGACCAGATAACTACCCCTGCGGAAGAATACATTATAAACTTCTTTATGTCCATCTTGAACGCACCACATATTATTCCTGCTATCGAACGTACCGCAGGAAGAAGCTTCGTGAAGAACGCAAAGTAATTCCCGTATTTTTTTATCCACTTTATCCCTTTTTCGTATTCTGCAGTCCCAAACCCTATCCGCTTAGAATACTTCAGGAATATGTCTATTCCGAGGAAATACCCAAGAAGAAACCCCACTATGCTACCTAGGATTGACGCTACTACTGCATCCCCGAATCCAAGGTAAGGATTTATCTTGTTTATCGCTATAAGGAATCCTGTGAAAGGCAAAACGACCTCGCTTGGTATCGGTAGTATAACAGACTCGAGAAACATCAAAACGAAAATCGCGAGATAACCTTGACTTCCTATCAATGATAGTATCTGAGGTATGCCAAAAATCATCTTACACCTTTTTTATCAATTCTCTTGGATCCTTTCCATCGACTTTTAGTCCCAAGCTTAAACAGGTGCCAAGGACTTCGTTCACCATTCCCTGCTCATCTTTTGCCAAGGAATATTTCGAGTGGTCCTTTGCTATTTTCTTGACTTTGTCCAGCGAAATCGAAGCGGACTCCTTCCTGTCTCCAAATCCTTTTTCTATGCCGGCTTCCTTTATCAAGAGCTGTGAAACGGAAGGCATCAAAACATTCAATTCGTATTCCTTTGTCGCCTTGTCAATCTCTATCTCTACAGGAACCTTCATCCCTGCAAAATCTTTCGTCTTGTCGTTTATCTTCTTTACCACTTCTGGTGGCTTTAAACCCAGCATTGTCAGCTGTGGTCCCAACGGAGGAGCTGGTGTTGCCTTTCCGCCTTCAACTACAATCTTTACTTTCGTTTTCATTTATTATCACTCTCACTTTTTACAGTAGATACGTCCGATATTTTAATATTAACGTTTATTGGCACTGCGGATTCAAGGAACATTACTGTTAACTCTTCTTTCTCCTTGTTCACTCCCTTTACAGTGGCCGTCTCTCCTTTGAACGGACCAGAAAGCACCTTTACAACATCACCTACGTTCACGTCTATTTTCTGCTGTTTCTTCTCTATGGTTTTAAGAGCTTCTACTTTGGAAAGCTCCTTGTTTATTATGCCACGAATGTGCTTTATGTTATATATCAATTCGGAAACGCTGTCCTTGGATCTTGCCTCGACTATTATGTAACCTTTCAGCGAATAAGGCTTTACTATCGAGTATATGCCGTCGACTCTTGCAAGCTGTGACTCCAGCCTTTCAAGGGCCTGCATTTCTCTTCCTATCGTGACTCGTATTATGAAGAAATGCGATTCTTCATTATTCTCAGTAGATTCCATATGCTTAAAAGAATAATATTCTATGAATTTAAGAGTATAAAAGCGTTTGTCAGCTAGGTATTATAAGAGTATGTCAAAGAAACTGGAAGATATTGTAGATATCCGAAAATTCAGCGGAATGAATCATAGGGAGGTAAAGCTGGAGGGTTCCGAGAATCTTTACGGAGATAATATAGGATTCATCGGCATACAACCTTTCTTGGGTTACTATGGAAAATTGTTTCGGAAGACTTATCTAGTACTGCCGCATTTCAAGGAGAAATTTGAACTTATAAGCAATGAGTATACTGATGACGAACAGATCATTACGGTAAAAAGCAAGGGTGACGGCAAGATAGAGCCCAAAGATTATTTCATCAAACAAGATGATGGATACGATTATCCTCCGTTCATACAGATAGTCACTAAGGAAGGTTATTTGTACACCTGTTCGTCCAGATTTGAAAACAGTGAATACGTCGAAACCCCTGACACTGTCAACAAGATAAGATTTTTGAAAAAGGAATGAAACGGCAGGACCTAGAGTTTTAATGGATGCCTTTGGAAAACGCGCAAAAACAAATAACACATTTAAATGACCAGATTCAATAGATAATATCAATCGAGGGCTCGTAGCTCAACTAGGTCAGAGCATCCGGCTTTTAACCGGGTGGTTGCGGGTTCAAATCCCGTCGAGCCCACTAATTTCAGTACTTCCGAAAGTGGCAACAGAAATAGAAACTAATGTTTATTAATGAAATTTGATATTATAAGATATGGGAAAATTCAAAGTTAGTTGGGAAGAAAACGGTGTATTTTGCACTGAAATAATAGAAGTAAATGGTTGGGATACTGTACTAGGCTTAAAAAAGCATCTGCAGGACTCAGAGCTATTAACTTACGCAGACAAAATAACAAGTGTAGAGCAGTTAGAAGCTATCCATAAGGTTCATTAATCTTTAGAAGTTTAGCCGAAAACATCCTAGCAGTATCATTTTTGATGCATTTAGTGGCATAATAACGGATTGCAGTTTTATGGGTTCTGTTTTATAACTATAAATAGTAAACAAAACGTATACTTTCTATGTATGAAAAACAATTATTTATCGCATGGTGAGCAAAACATATATTTCGCCCTAAAACCTGGCCAGATATATGATATAGATTTCATTGCCAGTAGCGTTGGGATCAAAAGAAGGATTTTGATTACCCTTTTATCACGAATGGCACGGAAAGGCTGGATCACTAGATTAAAAAGGGGTAAATACCTGGTTAATTCTGCCACTGGTGCTGGATCGAATGATTATTTCAGCATTGCAACGATGATCTTCGGAGGTTATCTTGGATTCTCATCCGCATTATATGTCTATGGCGCCATGGATGAGAGTCCATACACTATTTATGTCTGTACAAGAAACAAAAGTGCTACGACGACCATGCAGAACACAGAAATAAAGGCCGTGGCTTTGGGAAGAAGAGCAACGGGCATGACATATTTCAACGGCTACTTTGTTTCCTCAAAAGCAAAGACTCTATACGACTGTTTTTACATGCCGAGATTCAGCGGTGGTTATTCAAACGTTCTGGCAGCGGTGAATAGACTGGATTTTGGAAAATCGGACTGGAAAGACTTTATCTTTTATGTAAAACGGTTTGGTAACCCGAGTTTTTCAAGGAAAACTGGTTTCCTTCTATGGCTTCTCAACGAAAATTCCCCGACTAAAATCGTGCCGGAAAATGTGCTTGATGAACTTAACACGGGAAAAAAGATTGTTAAGATCGGCAAAGGCACTAAAGGAAAATTTAATAAAAAATGGGGGATTGTAAATTATATAGCAGAGGATGACGTTTTGGGCAAGATTCCATGGAAGAAATAATATATAGAGCGCTGGCAGGAAAATACGGTTTATCACTGAATTTTGTACTAAAGGATTATTATCTCATGAGATTACTACAGTATACATCACTGTACGGCGATAAAAAATTTGTACTGACTGGTGGCACCGCAATAAACAAGGTTTATTTGAAAGAAAAGGCAAGGTTTTCCGAGGATGCCGATTTTGAGCTGATACAAAAACCAAGCCTTAACTCAGTCATAAAATCCATAGGTAACATCTCTGCCAATGCAAATGAATTCCTGGATAAAAAAAGAAGACTACTTAAAATATATTGCCAAGTAGATTTCTATTACAGTACGTTCAATAATTTTACTGACAAAGTCAGATTGGATGTCGCTTTCAACGAATTGGCGGACAAAAATTCGTTTAATGTGAAAGACGAAATTACTTCACAGTTCAGTATTGAAAGGGTCCATGGTCTTGCAGTTTACAAGCTCGAAGAACTGCTGGCAAGAAAATTATATGCTGTATACAGACGGACCGAAGGAAAGGACCTGTATGATATTTTTTATAGCTTAGGACTGGTAAATAAGGAAAAATTTTATAACGCAATAAAAAGATTCCTGGGCAGGAAAAAAGTAGATTTTGATGATATGATAACAGCGCTATCCGAAAAACTGCGTAATGTGGACAACAAATACATCGCTACAAAGACAAACAGCTACATACCAATAAAACTCAGGCCTACAGATTGGGGGATACTTTCAGATTCCATAGCAGATTACATAGACTCACTTAAATGAGCAGACCACAGGTTTCATTTATATGAACACTCAGGAATATGATTTGACTGCTCAAAATTACTGATATTCATTGGGCCGTTACGTTAGCCTGTGCTCTCGCACCGCTTTCGCCCTGAACGACTACCCTGTAGTTGCTTCCCGGGACTATATTTATATTGTAATTTCCCTGCCCCATAACCAGCAAGCCATTGAAAAGAAAGGTCTCGCTCTGCCCTGCATTAAGTGAGTATCCTTGCAGGAAATTTGAGTAGTTCACGTAAGCTGGGCATACTGAAGAAACTGGCGTTGGTCCTTCGTTCTCGCCACCGACTACTGGATGAACCATGCACTGTAGATAAGGTAAATAAAGCGTCCCGTTTGAACCTGCAAAGAAAGTTATAGTTTTCATCTCCGCAAAATCTCTTCCTATGTTGATCAATTCACTTTCCCTCTCTGTGCTATTGAACACTCGTGTCGTTCCATTCACTGTCGCCGAGAGATCTGAAGGAGTTATGTTACTATGCTGTGTTTCCGAGAAATTTCCATCACCTATAGTGTAATTGAACTTTGGAAGCACAACAGACTGGTTTCCGAAAAGTTGTACATGACGTATAAGAACACTGGTATTGGAATTGTCTTTTACCGTAACCTGCAGGTTGGTAATGTTGTTAGCAGTGGCTAAATGAACTGCACTTATTGAAATATTAGGAGTGATATCCTCAAGCTCAGCTTTGTCCCTGAGGTCCAAAGATGCCTTGGCTCCAGGAGTCCTGATTATCTTTGACGGATTTGGTATTATCACCGCCCTTATCGATGGAACCATTATGAATACTGTTGAATTTGCAGTCACTATAGTAACGACTGTAGGTGAAAGATCCAAAAGAACTTTTACAGTGCCATTGATGGACTGTGTGCTGTTTATATGTGCGATTATGCGGTTGCTCGGCAGTATGACTTTATACACTGTATTATTTATCGTGATCTGTGCATTTGAAACGTTGAAAGCGAGCATGTTTATTTTCGTACCGTTTGGTATCGATGTACTTGCAAGCACAATGCTAGAATTCGAGAGAGAAAGAAGGTCTACTCCTCCCGATGCACTAAGGTTTGTCCAGCCACTGGTATTGCTCCCTATTGTGTGAACTGATATTGCACTGTAGGTTATCGAAAGATTCTGAGTACCAGAAGGCACGTTGGCTGGATCCGTAAGGCTTAATATTACATTTCCTGTCGATACTGCGCCGAACTGTGTATAATGCATTAGAAAAATTACTGCCACTATCGCCACTACAACAATTGCTATAGCGCCAACGGCAAAGCCTTTCATTTTATTAGCTATATCCGTATGTATTTAAAGGTTTACAAGAGGGATTTATTTGAAAAATTTAACATAAATGCATAGTTGTAATGAATTACAAACATGGAATATTTTCGGTGAGAGCCGTCCTTCTAGTTAGCTTTTGAAATCACGTTTCCCGCCTTATAGTGCCGTTGAGAGTAGAAGCCATCGAAAGAATTAAAGTTATAAGAATACAAAATTAGTAGTTATTAATATACTACATGGAAACAGACGGCGTTGAGATCATAGACCATTATGATGTTGTATCCGATGGGATAAGTGCAAAGGTCAGGATTTTACGGGTTCCATCCAAGTTTACGATGTCCTACCACATCACCACTCCTGTTATTGACCAAAGCATGAATGCGGTCCTCACGGAGATAAGGGCCCAGCTTATAAAGGAGAACCCTCTTAAAATCCAGCAGCTTTCCCAGTCTACATCTGAACAGCTCAAAAGGGAATTTCTTGATATAGTCCAAAAGAAACTCCAGACTATAATACCTGGAATGCAGGAGAAAGCATACATAGAGCTTTCTGCCACTCTTCTCCATGAAATGTTCGGTCTCGGTATTGTAGAAGTCCTAGATATGGACGCAAATCTCGAGGAGATAGTCATAAACGATTCAAGAAATCCTATAATGGTTTATCATATAAAATACGGCTGGCTGGAAACCAACATACGGATAGAAAGCGAATCGAAGATAGAGTCGTATTCCCAGCAGATTGCAAGAAAGGTCGGAAGGCAGATAACCAATCTTAATCCTCTTCTTGACGCACAGCTTCCCAACGGAGACAGGGTAAACGCTACGCTCTATCCAATTTCAACACACGGCAACACTCTTGACATAAGAAAGTTCAGGGCCGAGCCTTGGACGATAATAGACTTTCTGAAAAGAAAAACCGTGTCAAAGGAGCTTGTCTCATTCATATGGCAGGCGATGCAGTACGAACTTTCCTTCCTTGTGACTGGAGGTACTGCGGCCGGTAAAACGTCGATGCTGAATGTTTTCCTTCCCTTTATCCCACCGAATCAGAGGATAATAACGATAGAAGATACGAACGAGTTGGTCCTTCCCAAATACATGCACTGGGTGCCAATGCTCACCAGGCAGAAGAACGCTGAAGGGAAGGGAGAAGTTACGATGCTTGACCTTCTGCTTAATTCCTTAAGAATGAGGCCGGACAGACTTGTAGTCGGAGAGATAAGAAAAAAGGAGGACGCACAGACGTTGTTTGAGGCGATGATGACGGGACATTCAGTATACGCGACGATGCACGCTGAAACCGCTCAGCAGGTGGTAAAGAGGCTTATTTCCGAACCGATAGACCTTCCAGAGATTGAGGTCTCCACCCTTGACCTTGTGATAACGTCCTTTAGGCAGAGAAGAAGCGGAGTAAGAAGGGTACTGGAACTGGCGGAAATCGTTGAAAGACAGATAAGCGGAATGACAGAGCTGAAGACGAACAACCTTTTCGAATGGAAACCTAGAACCGACACTATCGAAAGGACGATAAACACGTCGCAGAAAATCTCAAACAAGCTGGCACTTTATTCCGGTCTTACAAGTGAAGAGATGGTTACGGACCTGAAAGAAAAGGAACTGGTCCTGCAGTGGATGATTGACAGCAACATGGACAACGTCAACACGATTGGACTGACTGCCAGCAACTATTATGCGAACCGCGAAAAGCTAATGCAGCTTATCAAGGACAAGGGAGATCCTTCTCAACTCGAAACTATCTGAAATGGAAGTAAAAATACCTAGTGTAATGATTTCGCCGGAGAAAGCCATTTTCTTCGGAAAGAAAGTGAAAAGACTGGCGTTTAATCTGAAGGGTGTCATACCCAGCCTGAAACAGGACCTTATGCAGGCGTCAATGGATATAGACTACATAGATTATATCGCTGCGGGAATAATCGTCACGTTTGTTCTTGTAGGGCTCATGGCCGGCATCTCCGCACTGATCATCCTGATTGCCATAAAGAAGGACTTGTTGACGCTAAAGATAGAGGCTATTTTGCCTATGCTGATCCTCGTGGTTCCAGCAGTGTATTTTTTGTATTTCCTCAACTTTCCGAAGCTGCAGGCTGTAAAGAGAAACAAGCTTATGGAAGAGCAGGTAGTATTTGCAACGAGAGAGATAATGATAAAGGTAGGTTCGGGAGTACCTATATTCAACGCGCTGCTGGACGTTGCGAATGGGGATTACGGCGTGGTCTCGGACGAATTCAAGCTCGCTATAGAGGAAATAGAATCTGGTGTGCCTCAGGAAACTGCCTTGGATCACCTAGCAAGAAGGGTTCCTTCACAGTCACTTAGAAGGGCAATAGACATAATGCTGAATGCCATAAAATCGGGAAGCGATGTTGCAGGCACCCTTTCGCTGATAAATGACATGCTTATCAAAAAACAGCAGTCAGACATGAAATCATATGCAGGCGAGCTTACGCCGATGTCGATGGCGTACATGCTGATGTCTGTAGTCATTCCCAGTCTTGGAATGTCTGTATTTGTTATCCTTGGATCACTGGCACATTTCAACACTGTAGCTATAATATATATTATTCCGCCGTTCCTGCTGATGTTCCAGATATTTTTCATGGGAATGGTTGGTAACAGGAGGCCTTCGATAGGAGTATGAAAAAGACTGTTGAAGCTGAGAGTATACGCGTTCTGCTCGCACGTCTTCTTCCCAAAAAGCTTTCTGTAGGGATGAAGGAAGAATTTATTTATGCCCAGATGGGAGGAGAGAACCTAGACCAGACTATAGGTTCAATATTGATTGCCCTCATCGCAATATCGGCAATCGGCGCACTGCTGGTTTTCCACTTCCTTAATTCCCCACTCTACGGACTCGGCGCCGTGCTCGGGATTTTCTTTGGTGGACTGCTTCTTATAAGGTCTCTTCTTTCGATGATAGCGGACTCTGTCGCTATGAAAATAGAGAAAGTGCTGCCGGATATGCTCCTTTTGATGGCGGCAAACTTAAGGGCCGGAATGATCCCTGAAAACTCATTCATAGCCTCAATGAAACCTGAGTTCGGTAAACTGAACGTCCTGCTTAACAAGGCTGCGATAGAGACGCAGGCTGGAAAATCGTTTTCAGAAGCGATTCTGGAAATGAATGACATGACCAATTCGGAATTCTTCAGGGACAGCGTAAGGATAATTTCTGAGGGAATAAGATCAGGAGCCGAACTTCACCTTATACTTGAGAATCTCGCAAGCAATCTCCTTCAGAATGAAAGTATAAGGAACGATATGAGAGCACAGGTAAAGAGCTATTCGCTGTTCATATTCATAGCCTCAACGCTCGCGGGCCCATTGCTTTACGGAGTATCTTCATTCCTTATCGGGATACTTGACCAGGTAGGTACGACTACCTCGGGGTCTACGTCGGCAAGCAACTTGCCTTCGGGTTCGCTTGGGCTGTTCTCGGGATTCACCCTGCCGCATATATCGATCACGCTTATCTTGGCTATCTCCGTTATAAACGTGATAATAACCACTGCGTCCAGTGCACTGTTGGGAGGAGTCCTGAACACCGGGAAGGCTAAAAATGGGATAAAAAATATCCCAGTGTATACACTTATAGGATTAGGAGTGTTCTTCATGGTAAGGATAGGTGTTTCGATGTTCTTTGCGAGTTCATCGCTTACTGCTGGAAGCTCGTCGTTCTAAAGGGCTCATGGTCTAGTGGCTATGACGTCTCCCTCACACGGAGAAGGCCGGGAGTTCGAATCTCCCTGGGCCCATTTTTATTGGGATAACGTTGCCTATGTCTTTCTAAGTTAAAATGTGCGAAGATATGGGATTTACTGCCACGTTTACTATACCGTACCTGTCTTTTAGTTTATTGGAGAACCTGATATTTTTGTTAGAAAGATATTCTTCTAATTTCTCATCCGCCCAAACTGCTACCAAACCTGCGGGGAAAAATGCACTGACAAGCCAAACAGCTAAGCCACCGGTTGGACTGCCAGTTAATTCGTAAGTAGAGAAACCTGCCAAGCCTGAAATCGAAAGCCACGTAGAAAAACCAGCGGCACCCCTAATGGCAGTTTCTCTTTCATCGGCCGCGTCACGTTTCCTATCTATTTGTTTGGACAATACTTTCTCAATAGTATCTTTCTCTTCGCCCGTTCGCACGCTTATGGTATATTTCCCTTTCCAGATAGGGGCGTGAATATCTGCGTATTCCTTTGTAATCTTGTAAGATAGCTCATAATTTAACTTTCTGCTTTTCGAGAATTTTTTATAAAAGTCATTTGACGAGTCTGAGACTATCTTGTCCAGACATCTTATTATTTTTTTGGGCCCCCATTCAAGTATGTTATCTACGTTGGGATAATAAGTCGTCGTGTCGCCCACGACCTTCTTGAAGTATAACCCGGCGTGCTCTGGGGAGTGTGTATATCCCATATAATCCTTTAATATAACGAAGATATAAAGCTTTTTGTAGTATCTTTCTATCCAGTTTATCGATGGCCTTGGATTGGGATTCCTATTTTTTCCAACCCTATTATAAAATCAACGACATATGCAAACGCCGGCTGCCAAATACTGCATGCACCTCATTTGAATTGCAATTGCACATGTTTTCAGACATTTCAATTGATACATAAAACTTTCTATTACAATTGGTAACTGTTTACTTGTTCATAAAAATTCCGCCTGAATTCAATCCAAGAAGAGATTCGTGATATTACAGAAAAGTTTTTCGTCGTGATATTGCCATACATATCCACTAGCAAGAAAGGTTTTCGTCGGTAATCTGCTGAACTTCTTTTGTTTATGAGATCGCGGGCCTCAGCAGATCCGTTGTCGGTCAATATTATAATGTCCTTGATCTGGCTGTCCTTTACTTTGCTATATGTAAGATGGCCCTCTTCCATTTTTGTTTTGATGTAAACCTCGTCTGGTCTGCCCCCCATTGATAGGTATTCTTTAAGCCACCCTTCCCAATGATCTATAAAAGGGTTTACTTCGCCTTTTATGCTCGCCTGTCTATGTGCTTCCTCATGCACGATTGTATTTTTTACTTCTGATATCCTGCCTGAGCAAATCTTGTTGTGCAAGTAAGGCTTGTTAATAAAAATCGTGTCGTCTGGTTCGTAATACTTCCCATAAAAATCGCCGCCGAAAGTGGCAAGTTTATAGTTATTTTCAAGGAAGGCATCAGGATAGTCTGGAAACTTTTCTCTAAGATCGGAAAGTATAAAATCCAATGCTTTTCTCTGGTTACTATTGTCAGGCTTAGGAGGATACAAATCCATTAGATAGGGGTCCTTTGATTTCATAGCTATATAAGAATGCAAATCGTTTATAAATATTTCAGCACCATTCGTGGCTCCTGAGTGCCTTTATTTCAAGCTAGAAACCTACGAACCATTATTCTTGTTTTAATGTTTTGCCCATTCTGTCGTTTCACTGTGATGCTAGATCGGTTATTTCCACTTCTTTTGATTATGTTTTCAATAAACCAGCTAGTTAAGGGAATTTCTCGTCGTAATATTATCTTTTTGGTCCACGAGCAAAAACGGTTTCTGTCTGTAAACAGCAGCGCTTCTTTTGTTTATGAGATCGCGGGCCTCAACAGTCCCATCGTCTGTCAATATTATAATCTCCCCAATTTCGCTGTCTTTTATCCTGCTGTATGATTCGCTGTACTCGTTAATTTGTTTCTTAACGTAAACTTCGGGAGGTTTGCCTCCCATTGATATGTATTCTTTGAGCCACCCTTCACCATGCCATGCGAATGAACTCGTTTCATTCTTTATTCTCGACTGCCTGTGAGCCTCCTCGTGCACAATCGTATTCTTTATGCTAGATAGATTCCCTGAACAAAGCATATCATACAAAAACCACCTATTCATAGAAATCTGATCGCTGTCTATGTTATACTCTCCGTTAAAATCCTCATCCGAGGCCACTATGCAGTATTTACTCTCGAGGAAAACACTGTCCTTTTCAGGAAATCTTTCCCTCATATCGGAAAGTATGGAATCCAGTATTTTTCTCTGGTTATTTCCGTTATAGAACTCCTCACGTATCATGTTTATATGAGAATGCAAATCGTTTATAAATATTTCAGCGCCTGCTGCGGCTCCTGAGCGCCTTTAAAATAACCAGGATGACAATGAATATCAACAGGGCCGCTGCAACGGAATACATCATCGAGTTGACCCCGCATTTTAGGTAGAATGACCCCGTGGCTGAGGACACTCCAGAAATCTTTCCGGCGTAGACCGTGCATTCATTGTAGTTGGTAAATATCAAAAAATATATCGGTATAGCCATCGCAGCCCCTATTATCCCCAGAAGCAGATTCGTCCTGTCTTTTTTCAGCTTTGTGCCCTTTATATTAACATCTATTCCCTGGGATTTCAGCTCCTCTTTGTATCTATCGACTAACCCCATTATATTTCAATGTGCTTCATTATAAAAATAGATTGTATTTTCTTTATATTCTGGATGTTTTGAAGCTTCTCATGCACGAAATTAATTATGTTGGCTTTCGGGCCGTTAACTAGAAAAATGAAATCCCAGTCGCCACTCACCTCGTAAACTTCCTGTATTATGCTTTCCCCCTTCAAATCATGGAAAAACTGGTCGAAATCCACTGTGTGGACGTTGTTCAGTGAGACTAGTATAAGTGCCTTTTCATATCCGCTGGACTCATGGTAGTCGATTTCCACCTTAAGGCCCTTTATGAACCCTTTTCTCTTGAGTTTATTGTAATGATAATAGACTGTGGACTGCGGGAGCTGAAGTTTCTGCGAAATCTCCTTCACAGTCTTGCCTGTCCGCAGGAGATCCAAAAATTCCAAGTCTTTTTCCTTTAATTTCATAGGTTTGAAATAATACTTAAGGTAATATTTAGTTTAAAAAGCTTTCTACCCACTCACTATTCTGGTTGTTAAAAAATTGTCTATCACGTTTTTGAGGGTGGAGTTTGGAAGAAACATCTCCCTTCCGTAAAATGTCCCTAGATCCGCAGGTGAGAGGTAAAACGCAAAGGTATTCTGGTACAGGAACATCGAACCGTTTAGAAACGTAGTATGGTTCAGCAATCTGGATGGGAAGGAAGATCTGTTCTCGCCATTGTAAACGATGGTCGAGTTGACCTCAGACAGTGTCGGATTGTTGGGGAAGGCCACAAAGGTGCCAAAGCCAAGATTGACCTCTCTCGTTACGTTCCTGTTTAGTACCGGGACTGAAATGTTGGAGTATATGCTGCATACTGCGAATGCATCTGTGTTTGAACTTGCGATTTCGCAGTTCTTTAGCGAGCTGCTTAAATTTTTTGCAGTGAAATTGTATGGAAAGAATGTGGCATCCGGCAGGTTCGATACATTTGCCATATCGAGGAGTATATTGTATCCGCTTGGAAGGGAGACATTACTAAAAAGCACGGAATAATAAAGACTGTTGTTTTCAACCACCTTATTGTTGTTTATTGCAAAGTCTCTGGCGGCCGTGTAATACTGAGATGGGACAAGAAGCGTAGAATTCTGCTTGACTGCGTTGAAATATTCAAGCGCATACTGCACAGAATAAGGCAATGAACTGGTTGTCGCTGTGTTAGTCTTGTGAAGGGTTACAAACGCAAAAATTATGACCAGTAGGACCACTACCACGATTAAGACCTTTAGAAAGCTGGTGGGTATTCTTAGGACCGCCATAAACTATTGCTCATTGTTTTCTTGTTCGTCCTGATCTTCCTTCTCTTCGCTCAGGTTTATCTCGTTTTCGACCGTGTTATCAGGTGGCATTTCCGTGCCGACCGAATCTTCGGTTGCAAATATCGTAAATTTCCTTTTGACCCGCTTGCTAGTGGTCTTTTTCACGTACTTTGGCATTCCTTTGTAGAGTCTCTGTCCACGTATTTTCTTAGCGCAATCTGGGCAGTAATAAGCTTTTATACCGTCTCTAAAAAGATAAACTGCTCTGTCCCTTCTCGTTATCTGACCACATGAGGCGCACCTAACGTTGCTTGTTCTTCCCCTTCTTATGTTCTTTCCCATTCTCTTTATTACTATTAGGCATTATATATAAGTTTGCTATCTTTGTTTCCTCAAATGAGCTGTCAGTGTATCGATTTGAGTAATCCATGCCTGCATCGGGCCGTTTATACATGTAAAGGAAGAAAATCAACATCGCAGTCAGAAGCAGCCCTCCGACTATTGTGACTGCTAGAGACGCCGAAGATACTGCAGAATTGTTCAGAAATGAGTAAAGAGAACGCGTTCCAAAAATCCTTCCATAGTTAAGAATGTTTATGGAAAGGACTGAGAGAAAGATCAACACAAATATCGGTTCGCGTCTGGATTTTCCGGTTAGAAAATAAAGCAACGATGTAAACGCGATTGCCACGGCAATAATGTAAGTCACATAGTTTACAATCATGCCGAGGGCACTCATCGAAATTATGAAAAGTGCTAGCCCTATGACAGTCATGAGAGGGGAAAGACCCTTGAATTTTTCGAGCCTGAAAAACGGAAAGGCGAGACCAAAAACGATGAGAAGCAGCCCGACTATGAAACCTAAAGAATAATAATTTGAAACGAACGCGGATATGGAAAAAGAAGTGAGCGCCGAGTTTGTGCCCAATCCTGTTATCAGTGAAAGAAAGATTATAATTAGGACTAGCAAGATTGCAAAGCTTGCAATTGAGTAGGTTCTCGCGAGCAAAAGCTGGCTTATCTTTGAATCTTTCCACACATATTCGGAGAAAACCAAAAAAACGTTCCTCGCTATGAACAGGAAGGTGGCAAGGAGTATTGGAAACACGTACATGCTGTCTATGCTTGGAAAAACAGATGGATACAGTACTTCTGTGTTGACCACGAAAAAGACCGCAAACGTCCCTATTACTCCCCAAACCGGATCGAAATATTTCTTGACTGACGGGAGGCTTTTCCTGTCATACATTATGGAAAGTGAGGACATAGCTTCTGTAATCAAGAACGTGAATAAAACGGCAAGGATTACGTAGTTCATCGTTATGTATGTATTCATGCATTACCACCAAGCTCTTTGTTTAGGTCCCTCTTCCCGAGGACTTTCATAACGAAGAAGATTGTCAGAGGAATCACTGCGATGTAAAATAATATCATAGCTATTCCTATCGGGACCACTGTTGGTGAAGTGTTGGCGGCAGCGGAAACGGTCATTACATTATATATTATCCAAGGCTGTCTTCCGACCTCATCAGTCACCCATCCATCCTCAAGCAAAAAGGCGGACAACGCCCCTACTGCAATCAGGATTTTCAAGACGAGGGGATTATCGAATGGATCCGAGAATATTTTTTTTGAAAGGATTTTTCCGATTGTGACATTTGATGAAAGCCTCTGTTTTATCCCTCTCGTATTAATAATCCATAGCATAAGGAAAATCACCATAATGAAAGCTATCAGTATCCCTGTGCCGACCATAACATCGAAGGTGTTATGAACAACTGAGACTGGCGGCCATGTAGTTGGAGAATAAGCTGCGAGTGAATCATTTGCTGCTATGACCCCGTTGAAGTTATACGTTGCAAGAAAACTCATGAGTCCTGGGATGTTTATTGCATCGATGGTTTTATTGTTTATGAGTAAACCACCTATAACCTCAGGAACGTGTGGGCCGGAAACAAAATTCATTTCGAGTGCTGCAAACTTTTCAGGCTGATAAACCATTAGAGAAGTTATCGATTGTATTCCTATTATTACTGTCAGAACTATCGAGATTATGACTATAACTGCAGCGATTTTTGCGGATTTTTTATAGAACTCTCTCTGAATACCCTCAGTCTTAAGAAGTTTGTACGCAAAATAGGCGAGAAGAAACGCAGACCCGGCGAATATAGTCGAACCTACTACATGACCTATCTCTATCCAAGTTGTTGGTGTATTCAAAACCGCTAAGGGATTCACCCCTATTATTTTTCCTGTGCTCAGATAATATTGAATATTAAATCCGTTTGGAGTATTCATGAATGCATTGATCATCGTTATGAAAACTCCAGACATAACTGCGCCTATGGATATAAATACTGAAAGGATCCAATGCCTGATTCTATTTCTGAACCTGTTCCAGAAATATATATAAATTCCTAAGAGCACCGCCTCGGTGAAGAATGCAAATACCTCCATATACAACGGGAGGATTCCCACCTGCCCCAGGACTGCTATGAATTTCGGCCAGAGCACGAAAAGTTCGATAGCGACGACTACGCCACTCGCCGTTCCGACTGCAAAAAAGATTATCAACGCATTTGCAAGCCGCTTGGCCATCACGTCATACATTTTACTCTGGTATTTTATGGAGAAGTATTCAGCGATGCTCATTATTATGGGGAGCGTCATTCCCATGGTAACCAGGAGGATATGCACTGCTAAAGAATAACCCATCAATCCAGCATCGAAAATAACAAGATTAACCATTGTAGTATAACATTTTAACTTTATTTATGGGTTTCAAAAGTTTATAGAGCCTTTTGGATAAAGGACCTTATTACCTGATGAAGCCAATTTTCTCACCATCCTCTCTGAATCCAGTGACAAGTGAACTGGCACGAGTTTCTTTGCATGGCTTTCATCGAAGACCCTCATAGTCGTGCTGTAAGTGGAATGCTTCCAGAAATCTGCTTCCTTCTGCTTTTTGTCAGTATATGTCATTTCATGTAGCAGTATATCTGCATCTTCTGCGCCCTTCACAACGTTTTCGCTGTAAGCAGTGTCGCCGCTGTAGAATATAGTCTTACCTTTGTAGTCTACTCTGTAACCATTGTCTGTGACGAAATGTTTTGCCCTGAAGGGAGTTATAGGCCCATAGGGCTTATCCTCTATGAATTCAAAAGGGGTGTTGAAAGTTGGAGGGGTTCTCAGGAGCTTTAGCAGCCGTTCCATGCTGGATTTTATCCCCTTCGGTCCAAGAACTGTAAGTTTTCTGTCTGCCTTGTATATTGACCGATACCAGAACAACTCGGGCAACCCACTAAAATGATCAAGATGCATGTGAGTTATCAACACCGTCTCTATCTTACGAGGATCTACTCCTATATCCAAAAGTGACTCTACTGTATGTGGGCCGAAATCAAACACCATTTTGTCGTCAAGCAGAAAAGAAACATTCCTTTCGCCTTTGATAAGATTAGAACTCCATTTCCCGAGAAATTTTATGTTCATTCCGTTAACGCTTCCAGGCTTTTATCCTTTGTCTCTGGCGCCATGAAAACTGTAAGAAGAAGTCCTATAAGTCCTGCTATTGCGAAGAACAGAAGTCCGTATCCCAACCCATAAAGTGCAACTATAGTAGGAAAAGTAGTAAGTCCAAGGATTGCACCTATTCTGCTTATCGAAGTTCCCCATCCCTGTCCCGTCGCCCTTATGGTTGTAGGAAACAGTTCCTGTCCGTATACGAAGTCTGTGCTTCCCATACCCCAAGACTGAGTGAGTTCGAAAAGAATGTACATTGAAGCTATCACCACTCCAGTTATTCCGGCTGCAAAGGCATCCGTTGGAGTGCGCATTGCGATTATAGCCAAAACTAAAAGCGATACGAACATTCCTGCAAACCCTAATATCGTAACAGGTTTTCTACCCCACCTATCAACTGTGAGTATACACATTACTGAACCGATGATGGCGATTGAAGAGAATATCGCGGATCCAAGAATAGAAAGACTGTGGCTTAAACCAAGCAGTATAAGTATTGTAGGGGTAAACAATCCTATGCCGTAAAACGCTACGTCATAGAAGAACCATGCTAAACCAAAGTAAATCGTATTCTTTAGGTATTTTCTATCAAACAACGTGAAGAATGAAACTTTTTTGTGTGTTGCCAGAATCTTGTCTGCCTTACCACCTGTTACAATCATTTCAGACTCCCTAGCTTTTGCCAATTCACCGTTATTGGCCAGCCATCTTGCAGATTCAGGCACTTTTCTCCTTAATATAAGTACGATTATTGCAGGGATGATACCTATTGCGAACATCACCCTCCAAGATATACTTCCAAGTGGAAGCAATAAATAGCCAACTACGAATGCAAATGCAGCTCCTACCCACCAAGCAAGACCATCGCTTGCTAGGAATTTACCCCTTGATTTCTTAGGACTGATTTCAGATATTATGGTTGCGCCTATTGCGTAGTCTGCACCTATTGCTAGACCAAGTATCAACCTGAATATAAAGAGCGACCAGAAATTGAACGACAAAGAGATTGCGGCAGTGAATATTATGAAGATTACCATGTCCCAAAGGTACATGAACTTCCTTCCCCTAACATCGGTTATATAACCTATAGTCAAAGCCCCGAAAAGCATTCCGATGGTTGTAGATGCTGCCATCAGTCCTTTACCTAGAGGAGTATTTGCGTAACTGAATGCAGATAAGACCGTTATTATAGTCAAAGCTACACCGATAATTGATATGTCGTAACCGTCTAAGAATGTTCCTGCAACGGAGAGAAGAGTTATCCTGTAATGATTAGAATTTGTCTTTGCATTATCTAGAGCAGAATAGGAAGCAACCTTGCTAGCACTCTGCTTTTTTTGCATAAAAGTTATCTAAACTTTTATGTATTTAAAGGTTACTGTCAGGTCGGCCATATAAAAACACCATAGACTAATACCTGACTATTATATAGTACAGAAGTTGGTATAAATTTGCGCAGTTAAGGCGTTGCTATTTGAATAGCTATCGAATTTGTTTTTTATTTTTACTGAACCAACTCACTATATTTACGCACCCATTACGAACGGGAAAGACATAAAAACGAGACAAACAATACAATTAAATGGAGCCACAAAGTGACCTTACAAGAAACGTTGTAGAGCTCAGGGAATCGATAAAAATCTTTGACCAGAGAATTTCACAGTTGAAAGACACTATCAAAATGGTGGACCAGAACAACCTTGAAAAATATAAAGAGATAAAATTAGCCATCCAAAGCATAAACAATGAAATCTCCAGCAGCAAAACCAAGATCTTCGAACTAGAGGACGCAATCAATAGACTGGAACGGCAATCGGAGAATTTCGCAAAGTCACAGGATATCAAAGTCATAGAGAAATATCTTAGCTTTGTTGACCCTTCAAGGTTTTTAAATAAGGAAGACGTTATTAAAATTGTAAACGATTACATGAACAGTAAGAAGTGGAGTTGAATATGAATCTGATGAATGCATTTAAGAAAAAAGATGAGGACTTACCTGATGTAAGCGGCATGCTTGCAAATGGGATGAGCCAACAAGATATAATAGACAGTCTAAGGCAGCAAGGATACGACAGCACAACGATAAAGGATGCGCTTGTAAACGCTTTGAGAAATCAAGCGCCCCAGACAAGCACTGCACCACAGGCGGCGGAACCAGTAAGACAGGAGCAGCCAATCCAAAGGGCGCAACCGTTGCAGCAACCTGTTATGCAAGAAAGACCTGCTAATCAGTTTTCAAACGCCCAGAATTCCAGCGGACAGAATATAGATAACATACAGCAGATACTAGAGCAGATAATAGACGAGAAATGGAAGTCATCTGCATCTGAGCTTAACTCCTTAAGGTCAGGGATGAACATAAACTCTACTTCTATTGAAAATATCAAGGATCAGATAGACAAACTTAACCAGAGAATAGACAGTATACAGAACACTATGGTTGGAAAAACCGAAGAATACAATAAAACAATTTCTGATGTAAATGTAGAGCTGCAGGCCTTTGAAAAAGTGATAGATAGACTTGTTCCTGCCATAAGCGACAGCATAAAAGAGCTTAGGGATTTGATAGAGGGCCTGAAGCCTCAAAAAGGATTAAACGCTTAAATACAACCTGTTTTCTCTTGAAATATATGGGAAAACTGCATAAATTGGATGGATTTAAGAATCTTGACGATTTGGTCGAGGAGGATTACAAGAACGGTGTAGCCAATTACAGCCTCGGAATTCTTGGTGAGATTACAGGGTTGTTGATTAAAAAATCCATTTTCGTTAATGAAAACCCTTTCATTGGTAGATTTTTAGTAAGGAAAGACGAATTGGAAGAAGAAGAGGAGGGAATTACGAAGTTCATATATTCTTTGTCGCCTAAATCATTAAAATATCTACATGGCATGACGACTGGTGAACTATATATTTTTGATCAGGATGAGTACACCTTGTCGACGATTTCGACATATTTTGAGCATGGAGATATAATCAATTCCTGGGAGCCTGTGCAGCTTCACGAGGACGAGATACAATTGCTGGAAAACCTAAATAACCAGCCGGAAAAAATAAAGACACTAATGTCTAAAATGTCTGATACATTTTATAAATTCGCGGAGAACAATTTCTTTGCCTACGAGATAAAGAGCAAATCCAGTGTGTTTTTGGAGTACGATGACGGAGACTCGGGAGATATGTCTAGAGTCTACTTGTTGAAAAATGACACTGCTAAAGACTTGATAGAGAAAGTGATGAACACTGACAGCAAAAACCTGACTGAGCTTTACAAAAATCTCAATGGAAGATTGTTCATAAAGGACAGTAAGAATGATGTATATTCTCTGGAGATAAACGAAGGGGCTGCCGAGTTCACAAAGCACATGAAAACCGGGGACCGGGAATCGATAATCATGGGTAGGATAAACCATGACGACAACAAAGATATGTATGTCTGAAAGAAAAAGACTAGATGACTTTATCGACGAAGGAAACGAAGCGATGGTGGATTTGAGGACTTCGGAAATATTTCAATTGTCTGCAAAAATAAAGGACGGTTCAAGGTTTATCAAAGACAATGTCGGCTTGCACGGGTATTACTTGAGCAAATCCAACCATAGAATAGTCGAACAGATTAAGGCGTTGAGCGATACTGAAAGAGACTATCTTTATTACGCTCTTAATAAACCATTAGTCATACTGGATGAAAATAACCTAGTTTATACCTTCGACCAGAAGTTCAGCGGACTTGATGCTTTTTCAGTCTTTTACGAACTAAAGATTAATGACGGCCACCTATCTGAATTAAATAAAATTTATGATGGCGGAGAAAAACCAGGCACGGATTATGATAAAAAATTTTCAGAAATGTACAGAATTTCGTCCGATATAAAAAACTATGGATTTAAAGTGATACTTACCGTGCAAAACAAGGATATAGTTTTTTACCTGACGGAACTTCAGTCGATGGGAAAGAAAGGTAAGAAGATACTAAAATACCTTTCTAATCTCAAATCTGATGACCTGTCGGATATGAGTTATATAACGCAGCGTTTTTCGATAATAGACACTGAAAAAAATATAGGATATGCAATAATAGACACTAAGGATGGTAATAACAAAGAGATAACAAAATTCGTAGAAGAGGAGAAAGCCCAATACGAAGGCCTTTACAAGATATTGCAGATGGCTAAGCAGACCCCGAAAAACAAAACATTACTCATACCGGGAAAAATAGAGGAAAATACATCCGAATATAAGCCGCCTAACACTGACCCATCTGATATGTACCGTTGAATTAAGGGATTAACCTTTCCGGTGTTCTTGGAAGCAAAGTCGCCTCTGCCACGTTTTCCAGATTAAGCATCTGTTTTACTATTCTTTCCAATCCAGTCCCTGCTCCACCATGTGGCGGCACGCCGTAACGGAAAAAGTCTGTGTAGAATCCAAATTTCTCCTTGTCTAGTCCCTTTTCTCCAAGTTGGTTTATCAGCACTTCATATCTGTGCTCTCGCTGTGCAAGAGTAGTTATCTCCAGACCTTTGTATATCAAATCAGCACGATTTGTCACTGCCTTATCGCTTTCCTTTTTCATGTGGTAAAACTGTGCGATGGACCATGGAAACTCTGTGAGGAAGAAAAAGTCACTGCCGTATTTTTCCTTCATGTATTGGCCTAGTATACGCTCCCCCTCAGGGTCTATGTCCCCGTCATCTTTTAATTTGTTCCCATATTTTTCTAGTATCGCTCCTGCTTCCTTTATCGTTATTCTTGGAAATGGAACCTTTGGGTCTTCCAATTTTATGCCATGGAGATCCAGGTCCTTCTGGTTTCTAGACTTTACCTCCTTGAATATCCTTAGGATCATCTGCTCCAAAACAGACATTACGTCTTCATGCGAATTTATGAAACTCATCTCAAAGTCCACGCTAGTGTATTCCGTAAGGTGCCTTGAAGTGTGATGCGGCTCTGCCCTGAATACCGGGCCCACTTCAAACACTTTTTCAAAGCCAGCGGCCATCATCATCTGTTTGTAAAACTGGGGAGACTGTGCAAGGAATGCTGTCTTGTCGAAATAGACCACTTGGAAGACGTTTGCTCCTCCCTCCGTCGCCTGTGATATTATCTTCGACGAATGTATCTGGTAAAATCCGCTGTCCTCGAAAAACTTAACTATTGCATTGCTGACAGTGCTCTGTATTTTGAATGCTGATGCAATCTTCGGCTTCCTAAGGCTCAGGAATCTGAAATCAAGCTCCTTGTCTAGTGATGACTGGACCTTTTCGCTCAGGTTTAGCGGAACTGGCTGCTCTGCGATCGTAAGCAAATTCATTTCCTGAGGTATTATCTCATAGCCGTTTACGGCCTTTTCATTTTTCTTCTCAGTGCCCTTTATTTCAATCACTGACTCGGCCTTCACGTCGGAGAGTCTCTGAAAAATTTCAGGGTTAGAATCTTTCAGCACAGTTACCTGATATTTTCCGTTGATGTCCCTCACTGTAATGAATGCTATCCCTCCGAGATTCCTTACGTTCTCGGCCCATCCAACCAGTTCTATTTTTCCATTTTCTTCTTTTATCATAAATTTACCGACCAATCATGGTCATTATAAAATAACCCTATACGTCTCACTTTAATAACTTTTCCGGTGGATTTTTGAGGAATAAATTATATGAAAATACTGCATATAAAATTATTTTGCCTTGTGACGGCTAAACGCGTATCTGGATTGCTAAAAGTTAAATCTGCTGCTATTCTTCTATACTGATGGAAGAGAGTTTTGAGGGCGCGAGACTCCACACTGCTGAGCACATGTTCGCCAGGGCCCTACAGGAACAGGGATTGAAAATCCATGTGAGAAAAGCAGATACCTACAGAGAGGATAATATCGGTAAGGTTTACATAAAGGAGATAATCCCTTTCGACAGCATAAAAAAGGCCGAAGCCACTGTTAACGACAAGATAATTGATGACCTAATGGTAATGGAAGAGACCTTCAAAACGATTGACGAAGCGAAAAAAAAGATTCCGAAACTAAGGTTCAACGAAGAGAGACTTGAGGGAAGACAGGAGATAAGAGTAGTGAACATCGGAGAATATGATTTTTCGGCCTGTGGCCATCTTCATGCAAAAAGCACAAAAGAGATAATTTCTTTTGCTGTCAACAGAGTATCATATCTTGGCGGCGAAACTGAAATAGAGTTCCTGGCAGGCACTCGCGCGATTGAATTCCTCCTTAAGATGAAAAACACTGTCCTAGAAACAGCGATGAAACATCATTTTATACCTGAAGAGTTGGAGCTGCACGCTGAAAAGCAGAGAGAATCAATAAACGAGATGGAGAGTGAGGAGAAAAGAATGCTGTCCGCAATGATATCTAACTCAAATAATATAATAGAACTTAAGAATGCAAAGATATCAAAATTTTATGGTGAACTCAGCTCCATAACGCGCAAACATCCTGAAAAATGCATAGCTTTAACAAATGGCTCGCAGATTATAGTTTTGAAGGGAAAAGACTCTGCTGTAGATATAGTAGCAATCGGTGAAAAACTCCGGAGGAAGGGTTTCTCTGGCAGTATAAATGAAAGCACGATAAACGGGAAGGCTGATGAAACCATAATAGAAGAGCTCAAAAAGGAATGGAAAGTCTAGATTCGATAGCTGGTGAGATAAAGAAATGCACACGGTGTGACCTGTGTCTTAAACGGCAAAACGCAGTACCTGGAGAGGGCGATCCTCATAGCAAGATAGTGATAATAGGCGAAGGCCCGGGAAAAAATGAGGACTTGCAGGGCAGGCCATTTATCGGCATGTCGGGAAAATTCCTTACAAAATACCTGGAGAAAGCAGGTATAACCAGAGAGAAGGTGTTTATAACTAATGCCGTAAAATGCCGGCCTCCTAACAACAGAAAACCGAAGGCGGAAGAATTAGATAAATGCAGGCCGTTTCTTTCAAGACAGCTCGCTGCTATAAAGCCGACGGTCATCCTTGCGCTTGGAACTTCTGCCGCTTCCGCCCTGGGGATCAAGTTCAAACACCTTTCAGAGATAAAGAGCCGGACGATTGAAATAGAGCTAGAAGGCAGGAAATTCAACTGCTTCGTTACTTTCCATCCCTCCTTTCCGATGCGTTTCCCAAGGGCTAGGGACGGGTTTTTAAAGGATATCCGTAGCTGCATAAATGTTTACAATAATTTATCTACAACGTAATAGTAAAGTATTTATATAGCTTCGACTCATAATACTGAATATGGATACTGCAAAAGACAGGGATGATAATAGGACCGATATAGGCATGCCCGATTCAGGCGTCGTGCCGGAAAGTATGGACACCGCAGAAGATAACTCTACCAGTGAACCTGATAGAGAGATATCGCCAAATGTTGTCATGCCTGGGAGCCAGACAAAAGCACAGTCGCTTGATGAATTACTGAAAGAGGGTGGAGATCACTACAACTCGCTCAAGGCACTTCTCACAGACATAAAGAGATTTGAATCCAACCAGTATGAAAACTTCCCAGAATTAGCCAGGAGCTTTGCGGCGAATTATTCGAATTACATAAAATCATCACCGCTCGCTGAAGAGCCTAAGACCCTTGAGTTTGCAAAGGACTTCAATATCCTTTTGAACGGACAGGGAAGTGACAGCAAGAAGAAGGAATACATGCAAAAGATTATAGATTACCTTAACGGACCAATTTCAGCAGAATACAATAAGATTTCTACGTTCCTTAAACCGGGCGACTATCATAATATTGTCAGGGGATCACTCAATGATCCTTTGATAATGCTCAACCCCTTCATGCAGAGTATGAAGAATGAACTCGGTAAGAACGAAGACTACGGCAGAGGTATAAAATTGAATGACCTCGCGAAGACAATGGCCGAAGATTATCGAAAGAATGACTTTTCAAAGCTCGGTGACTACTTCGAGAAGATACCTTATAATAAGAAGGCATTGATGAAGGCCGGGCTAAATGAAACCCAAGTGGAAACCATGATTAAAACACAGGATGATCTCTTCAAGAAGATGACCTCTGGATTAAAGGAAGAATACCAAAAACCACTCATGCGATCACTCCTGGGGATACTTATCTCTGAAGGTTCAAAACAAGTATCGAAACTCGATCCTAGTAGTTCCATGTCTGCAGTAAAGAACTCAAATCTTGACCCTTTAACTGGGGCTTATCTCGCGCTAAACGCAAAAGATTACGGCGAAAAGGCGGATAGCATTTCAGGAACTTACAGCCCGCGAATGGGATTAGGTATGGAATATGGTATGGAGGAATAAAATATGAAAGTAGTAGGATTCATTTCAAGCAGCGAATATACCACTATAAGCAGTGGTGATAATGGAAGAACAAGCAGCACGTTTGATTATACTCAATGGAATGATAGCAGGCAGTACAACGTGTCAAAATTTACCAATTCTCTGCAAAAAGAAATGGGGACTGGGAACATAGCAGACCTAATGGCTTACAATGAGATTTCAAAATTACAGGTAGCAGCTGAGATGCCTGGAGCAAAGCTTGTGGGAATGCAAGATGCTGTATCAGAAAAGAGAAGGCTTGAACAGCTCAAGATGGAGGCACTTCAGCCGAGCAAACATCTTGGCCCTTTCAGCAACTTAAGATATCAAATAGTGCCCACAGGCGCAGTTAAAACATATGACAGCAACGGAAACGAAAAGCTTCAGAATATGTACAGGCTAAAGGTAGAGTACGGATACAGACTTATAGATAAAAAACCGGCTTACCATCAGAAAATGCACGATCTTGCACTAGACTTAACTGAGAATGCACAAAACAAAAGGATGCACTTGGGAAACTTGGAGAGAAAATGGTTCAATGACAGGATTTATGCAGACGACTTGCAGATAGAATTACTTTCCCCGTACCGGTGGGGAGCGAGCTATGATTATAGAAAGATAGACTTTGGGAATAATAGTGTAAAATACAAAAAGGGTTTTGGAACTAAGCTCTTGACCGGACTTCTAGGAATCCCTGGAGGACTTGTTTTAGGTCCAAGAATAAGCATAGTTTCCACCAAGCCTATGACTGAACGAAGAGTCGAAGACCTGATGGCGATACTTAAAGGCATCGAATCTGTGCAAACGACGGAGAACAACTAAATATGGTAAAAGCTGATAACTTGGAAAACCTGATAAATAAAGGGAGCAGCACTGTTTACTTTAGTCTTAATACTGCTGTTCCTAGCCACGAAATATGGACTAAGGGAAACGGTCTCGAAAAAGCGGTGGGCATAAAAAACCCAGGTGATGCTGTATCGCTTATAGGTATAAAAAAATACAAGAATGATAAAAAGGAAGCGTATTTCCTACACGGGGTCTATGAATTGATGCCGTTCTCTGTTGATGCAGTTGATGACGACGGCTACAAACAGGTCCATAACAAAATGATACCTGGAGTTGCTTATATCAATCCATCGTCTGTCGGAATAAAAAGCGATGAACTGGGATCGATAGGTAGTGAAACTGGCCCAGTAAAAAGCGGAAAGAAGGAATTTCTAGGCATAATAAATTTAGATTACCTTACAAGACTGGACAGTGGAAAAATAAACGAGCGCTTTACAAATGGAGCGTATCTTAATATGAAACCTACAAAAGATGGCTCGAAGTTCGTTGAACCTTCTGAAAAACACAGAATAATAAATAATGTTGGGCAAGGTGCAGGCCTTATTTCCTCGACGATAACTGATAAAATAGCCGATAGATATGGCTTTCCAAGACCATCACCTGGAGATGTGATAGTTGGCATTGGCTATTTTGGGGATTCTATTAAGAGCTACAAAGACCAAGAACCTTATGCATTTCCAATGGTAGTTTCTGCCATTGGCAACAGGATGCAGGTTCCAAGTGATGTGATAGACAGCATGTACTTTGAAGTTATACTCGGCGTAGATAAGAGAACGGGAGTAAGTCTCGTATAGGTTTAACCATACATAAAATCTGCACTGAAATAAGGATTTAAAAGCATTTTGTGCCGACCGATTGACTTTAAGGTGAGACCCACTGTATATTTGTTAATACACCATTGTTGTTATTTCCGCTGTAGTCATTTGCATTTCCATCTAAAGGCCACCAACCTACAAGTCCCAGACTAGATGATGGGGCCCAACCAACACCGTGAGAAAATAGTTGATTTACTTCACTTGGAGAAAGAGTCTTACTGTATAATTGCATGTTACTAAGTGTTCCGTTAAAAGAGCTTATCCCATAAGTATTGCCCCCGGGTGGAGTGGTTCCAAAAGTTATGTAATTTAATGAGTAAATATCATTAGGAATTGCTGAACCAATACAGGGACTTGAAGCATTAACATAATATGTTACTGCACCATTGCTAACCGAGATTGTAACCATCGTCCATATCTTACCATTTACGCCTAATCCATGATCACCTGAACCAGTCACCCAGATTTCTTCATTTCCACTTCCACAAGAAGCACCTGCTCCTCCACCACTATTCAGCCAAGACGTAATAAAATTAGTTCCGTTAGAACCAAACATCGTATAACCATTTCCACTTGTCATTTTGGAAGTGTTAACACCATAAACCCAATAGACGACTGTAAAGGTATGTGAAGTGAATAATGTAGAAGTAATTATTTCACTGTTTGACCCGTCAAAACTAGCTACTTTATTTACATTACGTTTAACAGAAACGCTTTGTATCCTCCCGTTTGAAAAATACGGCCCAGGAAGGATCTGACTTGGTTCTAAATATTTTATATTTACAGACCCAGAATATGAAGTTGAACCATTGCAGGCTCCGTTCACGTAAAAGACTCCCGATTGTCCTGCTCTAAGCAGTGAATTTACATTCTGTACTGTATTGACGCCGTTGTTTCCGCTTACGTTTATGTCCGTTACGTTTACAGGGTATCCTACGGTATTTGAGACATAG
>JAJZNK010000035.1:46715-54295 GCA_021811735.1 Nanobdellota archaeon
ATAGATTGCTAGTATCTGGTTGTTTACTGTGTTTATGCATGCTGCTTGGGTTACGCCTAATCCACTGAAACCTGTTATTGTGGTCGTTAGTGAAGAAGATGGACTGAATATGCCCATGCTGTAGAGGATTACTGCTACGATGACTATGATTAAGATGGCCCAACCATACGTCATCATATACTCTAAGGCCGACTGGGATTTTTTGGTTCTTAGAGAAGTTGTGTATATACCTTCACTGTGCTGATTGACTCGCATGAATAAAATAAAGGAAATGATGTTTATAAATATTGGTTGAGAAATTTGTTACTTAATACGAATTACTAAAGCAACAAGCAACTTTAAATTTAACATTAACTGGATCTAGAACCCACAACATTAAAAAGAATGATGATAATAACATTAGATGGAAAAACTTGTACTCCCAGATTACAATAACAGCATATGCAATATCATAAACGACGAACTGTCCGTTTTCGGGATTGGCTCCGAGGGAAAGTCGCTGGGGATGGACTTGAAGAAAGGAAAGAAAACGTCACTAGTTTTCATTGATGGGTTGGGGTGGAACCTTTATTCCAGACTAAATAATTATAAACGATTTAACTCGTCCAAGATAAGCAGTGTATTTCCGTCTAGCACTGATTCGGCAGCGGTCTCGCTGGTGTCCGGATTGAACCCGGGTAGACATGGGGTGGTAGGTTATAAGGCCTTCCTTAAGACCGCTGGCGCAATAATAAAACCACTCGAAAACACTTACGCATCTGCAATGTCGTCTTTTAATCTTTTGAAAGGCATAGGGCGACTAAATGAGATATTTAGAGTAAACACTATTTTTAATAAGCTTTCAAAGAGAAAAATAAAAAATGTGGTTATTACTCCAGACTTTACGGTGAATTCTTCGTTCAGCTCGCTGATATTAAATGGAGCCAGCCAAGTAATCGGATATGAAAACATATGGGACGCGTTCCACCTCTATAGAAAGGCAATGAACGACGATTCGATAAAATTTATCCATCTATATATTCCCTATGTCGATACTATAGAACACATGTATGGATATGAAAGTCTTGAAGCCATGGAATCTGCGGATTATATTTTAGGGAAAATTGCAGATATAAACAGAGGCACAAAAGGTAATACAATAATAACTGCAGATCATGGGCATAATATGATAGATGAGGTGGTAGACCTAAGCAAGAATAAAAGGCTCATCAAAAAGCTAGAAATACCTCCTTATGGTGATTCCAGAGCCACTCTTTTCAGATCTCGATATGATATAAGGGGAGAATTAAAAGATTACCAAATGAAAGTATTCGATAGAACCGAAAGAGAACTTTTACTTGGGAAGATAGGAAATGACGTAGAGGACAACATGCCAGATTATATAGGTGTGGCATTGGATTCTATGGGATTCACATTCGATTACAAGATAAATAAAAGAAAAAGGGACGGCAGACATGGGGAGCCAATATCCAGCCATGGTGGATTATCTGCCGGTGAGATGGAAGTGCCACTTTTGACTCTTCAATGAACACGTCGTTTTTAGATAATAAGCACTTAGAACGTTTAACGGTCTAAGAATTTTAGAAGATCCATCTCTTTTATAGTATTGTAAACAGTTTGATAATTATTAAATAAAAAAGGACTCTACATATATGATGAAAGCTCTCGCATTAAAAATTCATTTTGAAATGGTTGATAACTCAAAAAAAGAGGCGGTTGACTTGAAAAAAATTCGTTCGTGGGCAGACAAAGTTTTCCCATCCGGATACACCATCTATCTTACAAAGGGAGTATGGAAAGGAAAGACACGAGACAGCTTTACTATAGAAAGATATGATAAAAACCTTAAGCTACTTAAAGATAAAGCATTCCTAGGGAAAATTAAAGAGCTTGCATCCCATCTAAAACAGGAAGAGATACTACTTACAGGGTATATAGTTAAAATGGAGAATATAACCACATAGTATGCAGCCTAAACATAAAAGTCCGGTTAAGAAACGTAAGGTAGACAGATTACAGGTCTTTCTGATAGCGCTGTCTGTAGCAATAATAATGTACCTTGTGCTTACATATAACATAAAGGAGGCAATAGACTCGATAATTCATATAAAACCAATGTTCTTAGTCCTGATACTCGGGGCATGGATACTTTTTTCAATTACGAAGTTCCTGCCTTGGTTTTATGTAACATACAGATTAAAAATAAAAATACCTCTCAGGGACAGCCTACCCATCTCATTAATATTCTTCGGACTGGAAGCGATACCATCTGGTATGGCACAGCTACTACCACTTAGGGAGTTAGATAAATTCAAAAAACACGGCAGAAAATTCTCATTTAGTATAATACTATCTCTAAACATGACGAGTGCGCTTACTCTAATAGCTATTACTATGATAACTTCGATACTTGTTTCCAAATTCGTGGTTTACCTAATCGCAATATTTGTCACTTTATATGTATTATCATCCCTCCTCAGGTTTGACTTTTTCCATAGATTTGTAGAATGGGTCGCCCAATGTTTAAAAGTCGATGAAGGAAGTCTCGGTAAGCATATCCATCCTTATCTCAAGAAGCTGCGTGAAAATCGAAACCTTATGTCTCAAAAAAATATAATCTCAGAAATGATTCTATTTGTTCCAACGATATTATCAGAGGCCCTTATACTTTACCTTATTCTCTTGGCATTTAATCAGACTCTTTCTTTCATTGCAACTGTATTCGTGTTCTCATTTTCATTCATGCTGGCAACGATATCTTTTGTCTTCGTTGCGGGATTCGGGCCGGCAGACTTGTCAATGATTGCCCTTATGCTAGCGTTCGGAGTGCCAGGAGTGATAGCGATATCCTCATTGTTATTATTTAGGTTCTTTAATACCGTGCTTTACATTCTAACTGCATACGTGTATTTTTATATATACAGATTCTTCAACAGAAACAAGGAATATATAATATGATTGGTGTATTATCGTATTGGAACGAGAGGTTTTGTTTTTTTAGAGCCGAAATAAACTCTTAAGTCTGACCTAAAGTAAATAACTCCTGACATAAAGAGCCCTTGTTTCAGTATCCGCCGGAGATTTATTTTGGCGGTGCTCTTAAGTAATGCAAACTTCCCCTTCTTACGTAAACGATTGTAGAATTCCAAATCCTCACTGGAGAAGAGATTTTCATTGAATAAATCGATTTTTTGTACTGCGGAATGCCTACAGAACACGCATGCATAAGCACGTGGAGTATATGTAAATAAAGATGCTTTTTTCCACAAGTTATCCACTCTGAGTAAAAATCTATAGTAATTGCGTTTTGACGTGGGTACGCTAGTTGTGTCGAGTGTAAACCTTGGAAGTGCCGCCACTGTATTACCACGCAGTTTATCTACAGCATCCTCGAATACTTTTTTTGATAGTATGATGTCTGCATCGATAAAGGCCAATATGTCTCCTTTTGCCTTAGATATACCAGCATTTCTAGCGGGTGACAACCCTTTTTCCCTTATAGTTATTACGATGGCACCCTTCTTTCTTGCTATGCTAGTCGTAGAATCTGATGATTTAAAATCACACACTATGACTTCGTAATTTTGGTAGGTCTGGTTTTTTATGGAATCCAATAATCTCCCAAGGTACTTGGCCTCGTTCATAGTTGGTATTATGACTGATATCATCGGACCGATTTGTTTCATAGTATTATATAGAATAACCAAATTAATAATTAAATGTTAATAGGAACCTCTACATCTGCCCACCAGGTCGAAGGGAATGATAAAAACAGTGACTGGTGGCACTTTGAACAAACCGGCAGGATTGCGCATAAGTCTGGCACTGGCCCGATGCAATACAAACAGTACAAAAAAGATATACAGATAATGAAAAAACTCGGATTAAACGCATATAGGTTCGAAATAAATTTTTCTAGAGTGATGCCTTCCCCAGGGATAATAAACAAAAACGCGATAAAGCACTACAAGTCAATCATAACCGAACTTAAGGACGCCGGGATAGAGCCAATACCTACGCTTTGGCATTATACTCTACCATTATGGCTTTACAATATACATGGATTTGAACGACGGGAAAACTTTTCATATTTTATAAAATACGTGGACGCTCTGCTAGAAAGTGGTTTAGATGTAAAATACATTTTGACCATAAATGAGCCCGTGATATATACATCTAAGGCTTACCTATCCAAGGAATACCCTCCTTTCAAGAGATCTTATATAATGTTCAATAGGGTACTAAATAATATCCTTGCACTTCATAATGAAGTTTATGATATACTTAAAGCCAATGGTTACACTGTTTCGTTCGCGAACAACTTCATGGAGTTCAAAAGCGACGCCATTCTTTATCCTGTAGTAAAGGCCCTTGATTACCTATTTAACCAAAGACCATTACTTCAGACTAGATTTGATTTTATCGGGATAAACTATTACAAGACTATAGATGCAATTAAGTTTATGGGTTCAAAGATAAGAAAAAGCCGAAAACGACCTTGGTTTATAGATCCGTCTGGTTTGAGAAAAATTGTCGAAAGGGAACATTTCCTATTCAAAAAACCTGTAATGATAACAGAGAATGGCGTGGATACGCTGGATGATGCATACCGCATAAAATTTATAAATGAGCATTTTTCAGAGCTTATGAAAGCAAAGAAAAACGGTGTCCCCGTGCTTGGATATCTTCATTGGTCATTCATAGATAACTTTGAATGGAATTACGGCTATGACAGAAACTACGGAGTATTAGGATTTGATCACACAACAAAAAGACGCATAATAAAACCAAGTGCATTCGCTCTTGGAAATATCGCAAAGAAATACACTTAATCACCGCTCTGGTTTCATTCCTTTCTTTACGCTTTTCAGCAGAAATGAAGAGACATCACTTTTGTAGTATTTCAATGCTGGTTTTATAAGCCCTTCTTTTTCCTGTCTTCTAAAAGAGACTAGTGCATAATTACTTATTATTCTAAATGTACCATACTTTGAAAGCCTATGGTAATATTCTCTGTCCTCGCTGACTAATAATCTCTCATTAAAAAGCCCTGCCTTTGCAACTAAATTTCTTCTGCAAAAAACGCAGCCAGTGGCAGCGGGAAAGTGTGTTTTAAAAGTAATTTCTTTGTTCAACCATACCAACTTCGTGACCAGATTGAACAGAAGACTATTCTTTTTGGAAGTATCCTCCTTATTAAGCTTCTGCGAGGGTTCAACCGCCGCTAACTTAGTATCATCACGGAATGCGAGGTGAACTGCGTGTAAGAGCCCATTTGCCAGTACCATATCAGCATCTATAAATGCAATAATTTCTCCGCATGCGGCTTTTATCCCTGTGTTCTTAGCCCTTGCAATATTACCTTTTTTTGATAGTAGCACCCGTGCATTGTAATGTCTGGCTATGCTTTCAGTCATGTCCGTTGAATGAGAGTCAACCACAATTATCTCATAATTTTTGTAATCTTGGCTCTTTATGGATTTAAGAAGTCTTGGTAAGTATTTCTCTTCATTCAGTGTAGGTATTATGATTGAGAATTTAGGGTTTTTTAGCATGTCTACCTCTACGCACCGACTTGAATTTAAATTTGAATTTCTTAGCAAAAAGCGCTCCAACCGACCCTAAAAAATATACTGCTCCTGTTTTGAGAGCACCCTCTTTTGAGTGACGCCTATAAGACATCCTGACGCTCTTGTTTATGAGTTTAAACTTTCCATATTTTCTCAGTCTTGCAAAAAACTCCTTGTCCTCCGAAACGTCTATATTTTCATTGAATGGCCCAGACTTCTTTACAGCGTCTGCCCTGCAGAAATCACAACCATAGGCCGCGGGAATGGGAGTAATGAAGCTTACCTTCTTGTAAAATGCTATAATCTCATTGAGTAATTTAAATTTCAATATATCTCTTTTTCTTAAGTCCTTTAGACTGAGTCTAGGCCGTGGTTCCACGCACACTAGGTTATTTTTCTTGTCTTTGTTGAACGTATTGACCACCTCCAAAAACAGGTTCTTCTGGAGGACATAATCTGCATCTATGAAGGCTATAACCTCTCCTTTTGCAACCTTCATTCCTGCGTTTCTTGCTGCGGATATGTTAGTTTTGGGGATGGGTATTATGTTTACGCCGTAATCCTTAAGCAATTTAGGTGTTGAATCCGATGATGAATCCACCGCTATTACCTCATAATTCGTATAGCTTTGCTGCTTTATCGACTCGATTAAACTCGGTATATACCCTTCTTCATTATAACAAGGGATAATCACCGAAATTAGCGGTGTTTCTCTCATATTGATAGAAGGCTTAAATGATATTATTCTTTAAAAAGCTTGCATTTATTGTAAACCATTAATACCTACGAAAACTAGGTTTAATACCTAAAAATAGATTGGGGCAGCCGGGATTTGAACCCGGAACATCCTGAGCCCAAGTCAGGTATCATGGCCAAGTTAGATCACCGCCCCACGATAAAATAACAGATGACCATCACTATATATTAAACTATCTTTACAAATTTGGATGTTTGCACATACCATACTCCTGCTTTGCTATTTCGTCTAAAACCAGCTCACCCACTTTGACTTTATCTGTAGTTATTTTTTTATAATCAAAAAAGGATTTACTTGATCTATCAAAATAAAAGGGCGCCCCTGAGAAGAACGTTATTCTGTCCTCGGATATGTAAAATTTTTTGATGCTTTCGCTCATATTTAAAAAATCAGACACTTCTCCGTCCTTTCTTTCTAACATAAATGAATTCGGACTCTCTGCCTTTATAACTCCTAAAAATGATTCAAGTTTACCCGATTTCCTAGCTTCCTGTAACTCCGCAAGGTCAGATACTAGAATGTCCCGTCCTAGATCTTCCCTTATCTTAAAGAGGGCGTCCATGTATACTGGATCCTTTATCCGACTAAAGGACGGTAACATCCCGTGCTCCTCGAATCCATCATAGCTCGTGGAAACTCTCAAAGGATCGTCACTTGGTCTGTTTTTTACGTAGGATAATTTATCCAACTGCAAGGCTTTCTCACGTAGATAGGCGGTGATAGACTCAATTCGTTCATCGTATTTGTGAGTTATCATTAAAAGAATAAGAATACTTCCAATATTTAAAGCTAAAATCGAACGATTCCGCAAACCGCACTCAGTCCATGTTTGAGAAATTTATTATATTGTCCTCATCGACTGTTCCTAAAAATATCGCCCTGCAGCAGTATCTTTTGAGTCCAAACTCATCCAGTACTTCTTTTGGTGACTTTTCCTTTATCTTGTCCTTGTAGTCTTCCCAATACTGAGAAAGTGGTTTCCCGCAACTGTAGCATCTCATCGGTATCATATCATTTCAATAACTGTAACTGTCCTTAATATACCGGACATTTTCCTCATTTTTCTCACGAATTCCTGTATATCATGCGTTGTTTTGGTGTTTATCACGAAAACTGCATCGTATTCACCATAAACCTGAAAAGCCTCTGTCACCTCGGAAAGCTTCTTAATACCTAAAAAGGTCTTTTCCGTCTTCTCTGGTGAAATGTTCACTAGAACGATAGCTTTTACCATTGCTATTTAATGTCAAATC